>CAZNXP010000122.1:0-6291 GCA_964576955.1 uncultured Algimonas sp. | reverse complement strand
CCTTCGTCTACATCCAAAATACCGTCATTATCATCATCGACGTCGTCGCTATTTAGAATACCATCGCCATCTGTATCGGCGGCAAGGCTAATTCCGAAAGCGGATGTTGATAATGATGACGTGCTAAAAGGTGCGGCGCCCCCACTATCATCGGTGATCGTAGATGGCGGGTTAGACGCTGTGCCGACAGTGCCATCCCAGATGCGGAATTGAATATCCGCCCCGCCAGGAAACCCAGGGTCGGGAATAAACCTTATGAGCGTATCTGCATCCAATAAAAGGACTTCACCGTCTGGCACAGGCATTGAATCCGTATTATCGGGATCACCCAATTGGAAATCTGTCCATTCATGACCCGGTACATCCGTACGCAGATATTGGTAGCGGCCTTGAGATTCATTGGCAGAAGTAATGCCAATACCGAATTCAGTTTGTTCAATATCTGAAATATCTAATTGTGCCAATAAATCACGGACCGAAATCAATCCAAGATCTGCGGCTGTTTCGCCATTTTCCAAACGCTCTAAAACATCTGCTTCGGTAAGAGCATCCGAAAGCGCGGCACTTTCTGGTGTAATAATTAGAGTTGGCGCAGGCGTTCCGCCGCTAGCAAGGTCTATAACCGTTCCATTGGATTCGGGAGAAATAGTTGGCACTGGCGCATCATTGACGCGCTCTACGGTTATCGAAGATGTAGCTGTTACAGTGCCCGCTGGATCTATAACTTCAAAGCCAAAGGCGCGAACACCATTATTGTTATTCTGATTCACATTTTCATAGGCCAATAAGCGCAGGAACCCTTCAAGGTCGTCAGAGTCAAATGTGCCGCCATCAGCATTGGCAATAGAAATGACGCCCGCATCATAGGTTACAACGAATGTCGTATCGCCAAAAACAAGCGGCGTATTCGCCGTGACTTCGCCGTCTACCAAGCGAATAGAAAGATCAATCCCTGCTGAATCTATGCGCAAGAACTCATCCGCACCGTCATTTTGTTCAGGCAAAGCAGGCGTAATATTAATTAAGGAAATATTATCTTCGTCATCTTGAATAACGGCATCGAAAGACAAGAGATTCGCTAAAGGTTGCCCAGGTTCATCTTCAACAAAAACATCCGCAAAATCTGTTCCCGGTAAAGCACCGTTCAGATCAACGATTGGAATATCATTCGCGCCTGTAATGGTTAAACTGACGGTTGCTGTATCTGGCCCGTCAATCTGATCATCAATCGTATATTCGAATGTATCAATGGCAACTTCGTCAGTATCTAAAAAATCGAACGCACCGTTCGGATCATAATCAAATGAGCCATCTGAATTAAGCGTCAATAAGGCGCCTGACGGTAGTGTAATTGAATTACCGACATTTGCGGCAACGCCGTTGACCTGAGTGACCGCGAAACTATGGCCATTCGGGTCACTATCAACACCATTTCCGTTGTCCTGAAGGACATTCCCCGACACACCAGCATCTTCATTTGTGTCAAAATTGTCATCCTGAGCCGTCGGCGGACTACTATCAAATTGCGCATCTCGGAAATCTACATCAGCTGTTAGCGGTACGCCGCCACTGGCATCCCCATCGGCGTCAGGGAAAGTGGTAGCGCCCGTATCAATCCCCTCATTTACAAAGAATCCATCATCGGCGGAGGTGTCGTTTTGTGTATCAAACACGTCAAATAAACCATCCTCATCGGCGTCATTTGACGATGTTGATGGGCCTGATGCAAATCCTGTTAGGCCTGCCTCAGCGGTATCATTTCCGCCTTCATTATCGGAATTCGTATCTAAGAAATCTGCCTGATTATCTCCATCTGTATTGACGGGATTAATGATTGCATCAGCTACAGTCGCAGCTGCAGAATTCTCATCCAATGTGTCGCCGTTGCGGTTATCATAATTATCATCAAGGCCATCTTGGTTGATATCTGTGAAGCCCGGTGTCCCGCCGACACCTGAAGGCGCGATAAAGCCATTGGATGTTTGAGCCTCGATATTATCGGTAATGCCGTCATTGTCTGAGTCGATATCCAAGCGATTGACGATACCGTCATTGTCGCTGTCGAGTTCAGTGATTTGATTAAATTCGAATGTCTGGTCATTAAAGGTAATCTGACCCGCAGGGTTATTTTGCGCATCATAGACATAAACCCGTACAGAATATCGTGTTGAAGGGTCTAGGAAATATTCCTCAAAAGGCGGGAATTGACCATTGAAACTTCCGCTTGTTCCAGATTGAAATTGGAAATCATCGACCAAGACATCAGATGTCTCAAATCCGTCGTCAGAAATTAAAAATGTTACGCGGTAATCTCCGCGGTTACTTCCCCCAACATCTTGAGCAGAGAAGGAATGGAAGAGATTTCTTAGTGACGACAGCGTATCTTGTGTCGTGAAGGACATTTCGATAAAATCGTCATCCGCTAAAGCCTCTTCGAATGTAGCGGAATCTGCGCCCGCCAGATCAAATTCGAATAGGGAGGCATTATCCGTGCCTTGGCCCGTCATGAGCACTGTCAGGCCAGCCCCAATAATTGTATCTTCACCGCTTGCGATAACATCGGAAACGCGGGGCGATCCGCCAAATTCTACGAAGCTTGGCCCAATCCCCTGACCATTATTTTCATTATGATTAAATTGAAGTTGCCCTTGAACCTGCAGTCTTTGAACGCCCTCATCAACATCCAAAATACCGTCATTATCATCGTCAACATCGATGTCATCGGCAACACCGTCCTCATCTGTATCTAAAGGTAGTGTGGCATCACGGAAATCTACATCTTCCGATAAAGGATCATTGCCTGATGCATCATTGTCACCATCTGAAAAAGACGCTGCACCCGTAACGAGGCCCTCATTGACGTTAAATCCGTCATCAGCGGCAGTACCGTTTTGCGTGTCAAACACGTCAAATAAGCCGTCGCCATCTGCATCTGTCGACGCATCAGATAGACCAGCTGCCGTTCCATTTAAGCCAGCTTCTATTGTATCATTTGCGCCCTCATTATCAGAGTCCGTATCAAGGACATCAGGATTACCGTCGCCATCGGTATCAACTGGAGCCAGACCATTTGTTCCCACAAAAGCGGAATTCAAACCGTCATTGGAGACTAGCGTCGCTGCATCATCAGCATTCGGTGCAATAAACCCAGTCGTTGTTTGTGCTTCAATATTATCGGTAATGCCGTCATTATCCGAGTCGATATCGAGATGGTCATCAATCCCATCACCGTCACTATCCAATCCGGTTGTTGTTGTTATGGCCGTATTGAAATTGAACTGCGAGAAGTTAAAAGAAAACCCTGCTCGCGAGTTTTGATTATTCAAGAGATTAATTTCAAAAACAGAGGTGTTGAGGAAATTCAATTGTACATTATCGGTTGGATCTACGACCGTACCTCTAAAGACGACAAAACCATCTTCTACCACGGGCGTGAATGAGCCATTGTCCCCTTCTAGCGTATAGGACGCCAGGCTATCGAGACTTGCAGATACGCCTTCCAAGCGTCCATCTAGATCAATGTCAGAGATACGAATACTGGATGTAACCTGTTCCGGCTCACCTCCGCCTGCACTAATAATTTGGGCTATTTCACCAAGACCATCTGCCCCTGCAAATGCAGGATCATTGGCATCAAAAAATCGCAAGCTAAGACCAGCACGCTCTTCAGCATTTTCCGCATCACTGACACCTCTGAATTCGATATTTGGGTTTGCGCCAGAATCTCGGAACCGAATCCCAATCTCAGCACCTGGACTGAGGCTATCTATAGAGATGGCCAATATACGGGTGCCACCATTCAGAGAATAGGTGATGACATCGCCTTCGGAGAATATCGGAGAACGGTCGCCATCCTCAAAATCCGGACCCTGGCCCGTTGATATCTCGCGCCCATCAAGCGCGGCAACACTGGTGGAAAATCCAAACACACCATCTGTGTCAATCTCGTCAACAATATTATTGAACTGACCGAAAAATGTGCCGCCATTACCCTCATCAACATCTAAAATACCGTCATTATCGTCGTCGATATCTTCGCCGTCAGCAACACCGTCACCATCCGTATCGACGAGACTTTCAACCTTTACAGTACTGTACACCCCGGTCTCAATTACATTGGCACCGAGGAGCTTATCCCCGTCTGTGAAATTCGCTGAAACAGTATCAATAGCTGGGGTCAGGACAGTCCCGTCAGACCCAGATGAAACGGTCTCAATGGCAATTCCATCAAAATCTTCAGCAGTAATTTCAATGAGGCCTTGCTCATTGAGAGCGGGAGCGCCAAGCGCAATATTGATGTCAGAAGCACTCGGTGGAACTAGGTGAGCCAACTCATAATTTTTCCCGCCGTCATCTATAGGCCGCGTGAGTTGAGCGTCTTTGTCGATGTCAGCATCCACCTGGGTCGACGTATAATTCTTACCGCCGTCATCTATAGGCCGCACGAATAGGATATCTTTATCGATGTCACCGACGGGTTGGATCAACGCATAGTTCTTACCGCCATCATCTAACGGCCGCGTGAGGAGGACTTCCTTGTCAACTTCAGCGTCTGCAGCGTTGAGAGCGGATATAAGCAACTCTATTGGCTGAGTTTCACCGCTCGGGGAAATCGGCGAATTCCCGTCAAAAATGGCCGCCATATCTTCGGCCACATTTTGCGTATCTAGAGCATCCATTGCGACCTCGGCGCCCGTCACAAAACCCGCGGCATCCAAGAGGATCCGAGGTTCAAGGGCGCGAAGACCCAGGCGGGACGTGCTAGTCTTTAACTTAGTTGCAAGTGGATTTTTCTTTGTGTCGGTCATGGTTCAACTCTTCCATTCGATATGGCGATTATTGGTTTGGGGGCCCGACCTACACAGCGTTAAAAGGGAAATAATGCATGTGTAGGTCGGGCTAACGCGACACGCGAAGGGGCGCTTTTACGTGTCGCGGCTAACGCTTCTGGCCATTTAGTCGAGTTGCGAAACGCGCCAGCTTTGTCCATCACGCGATGGAACTGGAACTTTCGGAACATGCCAATAGCCAATAAGCGTTATTTTCCTGTATTTGCGGATCTTTGGGTCCAAAGAGCTTTCAAATCCGCTGTGATTGTTTCAAGATCCTCGGAGCCGTCTATATTTGTGGAATAGGGGTCATATCCCAAGGCCGTATAAATATGAGCCGATGCCTCGGCCATTTCAGCCATGACAGCATCGCGCCGAGCTTCCGACAAAATCCCATTCATACGTTCCCGTACAAGGGTTTGCTTTGAGGCAGAGGAGGCTTGAGCTAAAGATTCAACTTGCCCAAGAATATCACTTTGGACCATCGCGCCATCACTTGCCGTGACATATTCCTCGGTCAGGCTTTCATAGCGCGTACGGGCGACCCCTACTTGGGTCATCACCGCCATCGCGGTGGCAAGCCCTCTGGCTTTCTCTAGCTCGTGATGAGCCTTGGCCTTCCTTTTGCGTTTACCCGTAGAAAACACATTTAGTAAGTTCCAACTCGCACGGGCACCATATCCGGCCCAATCACTATTAAAGAGAAAATCATTTGAAGACGTATCTACACCAACAAAACCTTCGAGAGACGGGAGTGCCTCTAGGGCCGCCTTTTTAATCTCTTTTTCGCTAATGCGCTGGGTGTAGATATTTTCTCGAATTTCCGGACGGTTACGGAGCGCTTCGTCAATCATTTCATTATAGCTCATGCGCAGCCGCGTTGGGCGGGGCAATTCCGATGGAATTTGTAAATTATATTGCTGTTCAGGCGATAGCCCCATTAAAGAAGCCAATTCTAATTTCGCCATTTGCATTTCACGTGTAAGGCGTTGGGCTTGACCTTCAATATCGTTCAATTCGCGCTGGTAGGATAAAGCCGGCATGGGCGCAGTTCTGCGAAGCGCAAATTGCTGACGAGAGGTTTGGAACGCGGTGTCCACCTCTTCTTCTAGGGCCGCTAATCTAGCAGATAATCTCTCTGCGGAGACTGCACGATAATAAGACCGATGCACATCTTCCATGATTTGGATAATGGCTTTTCGACGCCGCTCTTCTTGGATAAGTGTTTCATTTGCCAATTGCTCTGATCTGATTTTAGACAAACCAAAGTCGAGAATATTCCAAGTCGCGGTTAAGTCGCCGGTGAAGACGTCTCGCTCTGTTGACGTTGAAGGTTCTAGCGACTCTCGTCCAGATAAGAGAGAGAGTGACCTCGCCCCCGCCTCATTTGATCGCCCATAATATTGACCATTTGCAACAACCCGTGGCAACATATCCCAACGTGACACTTCATAGTCATCAT
>CAZNXP010000121.1:0-6302 GCA_964576955.1 uncultured Algimonas sp. | reverse complement strand
TTGGGTCAAAATCTTCATCTGCAGGATTGATAGATGCATCAAATGCACCTGCAATAGCGCCTTGTGCCAAGAGGCCCGTACCGGGGTTCGTTTGGAGATCAATGTTACTAAAGACATCATTATTAACGGTTGAGGCATTCACTTGCTTTGCATCATCCGTGTAGTTGCCGCCAAGCGTGATGGTCAGGCGGTCTGTTACATTAAAATCAACACTTCCGAAGACTGACCAGCTTTCATTGTCTTGAGAAAAGTTTTCTTCGATACGAACCTGATCCCCAAAGGCTGTTCCAGGCGCGAAGCCTGCAGTGGCTTCGATAGCCCCTAAAACAGCCGGGCCGCCCGCCAAAAAATCGATGTAATTGCGCAAATCGGAGCCATAATCTAGGCCAGATTCTTGCTCGATATCCTCATTGGAATAAAATCCACCGATCAACCAAGAAAAACGTCCATCATTATTTGAGGCGATACGGAATTCTTGAGAGAATGTATCAATGTCCACGAACTGGAATGTGTCTTCAAGCAATTCGAGGCTCGTGAAATCACTATCCCCAAAATAGTCATATGAGTTTTTGCGATTCGACGTGATAGAGGTAAATGTCGCACCGCCGAAGAAATCAACATCCCAATCCACTTGAAGCGAAATGCCATTATCGTCAATTTCATTTGTTTGCGGGACATTTACAGCGGTTGTGAAGTCAAAAGGATCACCTGATTGACTCGGAACGCTTCCGCCGAGAGCATTTACAGCCGCCGCTGTCGGCCCAATAATCGCCGTTGCCACGCCGCAACAATTTTCGTCCAATGTAGACTGATCCCAAATGATACGCGCACTTAGATCATCTGTAGGCTCCCACAAGGCTTGCGCGCGGAAATTAAAGCGGTCTAAATTGTTAAAGTCACCGCCTCCTGTGCCTTCAGCGGCTTCAAAATAGCCGTCGCGGACCTGAAAACCGCCGCCTAAGCTGACAGCGAATGTATCGGAAATCCCGCCAGTAATGTAACCCCGAGCATAGAGTTGATCAAAATTCCCGACGCCGGCTTCCACAAACCCTGTAGTCTCATATTCGGGCTTTGCCGTGACAATGCTGACAACACCAACAGGGGCATTTTTACCAAACAACGTTGATTGCGGACCGGAGACAACCTCGACGCGCTCTAGTTTTGGCAAATCACCGATTTGTGCCGCGGCACGAGAGCGGTAAACACCGTCAATATATAGACCTACTGAAGGCTCAATCCCGATATTATTACCGCCATTTCCGAGACCCCGAATACTGAGTGTTGTGTTACCCGCATTTTGAAGTTGAGAGACGCGGAAGGTTGGTACGACCGTTTGAAGATCCTTAATATCCAGAATTTGCGCTTTCTCGATGACGTCGGATGTCGTCACAGTCACGGCAACAGGCGTTTCTTGAAGTGTTGTGTTCCGCTTTGTGGCGCTGACGATGATAACGTCATCATCATTATCTTGTGCGAGCGCGGGTGAGGTAGAGAGTAAAGCAATTACGGAGGCGGAAGCCGCCAATAAAGAAAAACGATTTGTCATGGATCCCCAGATGTTTTTGTTGTGCGCCGCGATTATTAGTATTCCGTTATCCTGCTGGCATGACTGGCGCAAGGGCTGAACGAACAGTCACTGATATTCCGCTAAAGTTGTTGCTTTATCGCCACATAGCTAAAAACAGCAGAATTAAATGGATATGGGTGACCTTATGGACCATTTGACGTAGATAATTTGTATGGCCGCCCCTCTCCCTCTTACGCAATGCCCGCCCGCGCAATTAGACTGGTCTCGGCCTGGCACGCCTGCCGCGACAGAATTTGGCGATATATATTTCTCAACAGATGGCGGACTTGATGAAACCCGCGAGGTGTTTTTAGACGGCTGCGGCCTGCCTGAAAATTGGCGAAATACGCCTTGCTTCACCATTGCAGAACTCGGATTTGGCTCTGGATTAAACTTTCTAGCGACTTGGCAGCTTTGGGCAAAAACAGCGCAGCCGCATCAGCGATTGCACTTTGTCTCAATTGAAAAATTTCCTTTTGATTTCAATCAGATAAAGCGTGCGCTCTCCGCTTGGCCTGAGCTCGCCGCTTATAGCGAGCTGCTCATCCGCGCTTGGCCGGGACGGGTGAAGGGCCTTCACCGCCTAAATTTTGGGGCCGTAACCCTTACATTGGTGCATGAAGATGTCGAAACCGCTTTGGGTCAGCTAGATAATTTAAAGGCGGATGCTTGGTTTTTGGACGGATTTAGCCCCTCCGGAAATCCGGCGATGTGGAGCGAAACCGTTATGCAAGCTATCGCGAAAGCCTGCGCACCCGGCGCGCGTCTTGCGAGTTTCTCAGTTGCTGGATCGGTGAGAACGGCCCTTAAAAATGCGGATTTTGAGGTACGAAAAATGCCGGGCTTTGGGCGCAAGCGCCATCGCCTTGAAGCAACATTTACGGGCACATCAAAACCAGCACTGCGACAAATTGACCACGCTCTGATTGTCGGGGCTGGGATAGCGGGGCGCTCACTAGCAAATGCCCTTAATGCACGCCAGATTAAATTTGATATCATTGACAATGCCGCCCATCCCGCCGCCAGCGATAATCCCGCCGTACTGGTCAAGCCTCGCTTTGACTTGCAAGACCGTCCGGAAAGCCGGTTTTTTCTCTCCGCTTACCTCCATGCGCTCCGGAGCTATCCCGAAACTGCAGTCTTAGAGCGCGGGGTTCGCCAACTCCCAAAAACTGAAAAAGAGGCGGCGCGTTATAAAAAACTGGTCGACCAAGCCCCGCTTGGAGACGGACATCTTTATTGGCGGGATAATGCGCTGTGGATTGAGAGCGCAGCGATGTTAGACCCCACCAAAATCTTTGATGATTTTGAGATTAGGCAAGAAAGCTATGAGGCGGCGAAAAGCTATGCGGAGTATAGCCATATATTTCTCGCGGCAGGTTACGGCATCCGAGAGCTGTCTCCAGATTTAGCGCTTCGCTATTCTCGCGGGCAATTAAGCTGGGCCAAGCCGATATGGGACGTCATGACGGCCTATGGCGGCTATGCCATTAATCTGGACGGGGCGGCGTTAATCGGCGCTACATATGACCGATTAGACGCACGCGACCCGTTTGAATTACGCGCAGAGGATGACGCACGAAACTATGACGCGCTAGCAGAAATTTCCCAAAAAACCATCGAGCCGCTACCGCGCGCGTCTCGCGCCAGCATTCGCGTGACCACAGCAGATACCCTGCCCGTCATGGCTGAGCTCGGTCCAAAAACATGGGCCTTAACAGGATTGGGCAGCCGAGGCTTCACATTCGCCCCGCTTTTGGCCGAGGCCATGATTGCCAATATCTGCGGCGAAGTTGGACCTCTAGATAAAAGCCTCAGCGCAAAATTCTCTGCCCCGAGCTGAACCTATATGAGGTACAGCAATGGGGCCGAAGCTTATCCACGCTCATCAATATCGACATCGCCAGAGCCAGAGGATTTTGTCTCAGCGGCGCTTCGAACCCGGTTCACATAAATATCGCCTGACCCGCTCGTCCTGAGGTTCGCAGAACCCGCATCTCCAGCATAATCTGCATCGCCTGAGCCTTGCACTCTCACCAATAATATTTCCACGTCGCCGCCATCAATTTGAATATCACCGGACCCGTAGGTTTTCAGGGACAGGCGCGGGCCGGTAACGGAAGCCGCCACTAAATCCCCAGAGCCATGAGTTGAAAAACTAAATGACCCGTCAATAATGCCAAGCTGCACATCACCAGACCCATGCGAGGTAATTTCGGCAGCACCATCAATATCAGATATATCTGCATCTCCGGAGCCATGAAGGCTCATTTCGAGGGCCTTTATATTCCCAAGTTCGACATCACCCGAGCCGTAAGAACTCAGCAAGACGTCACCTGACTGACCCGCAGACAAATCTCCAGACCCTCTTAAATTCGCCTCGATACGCCCGGTGTCGCCGATGGTAACATTCGCAGACCCGCGATTGTCTAAGGTCAACATATTTTCAACATCGCCCAATTTGACGGAACCGCAATGAGGGAGCGCAATATCAGCGCTGCCGACATCTGGCGTACCGTCCGTGAAAATAACCGAATTCTGGATGATTAGATCTATATCTGCCGGAAGCGTAATATTTAAGACGGGATAATCCTTTAAATTCTCATAGCCCCCGAAGCGGCCATCTTTCTTTTTGCCAAACCAGTCAAATTTAAACCGGCCATAGCTAGACTTACAGGCGTCTCTATCAATCTTATCGACATTTCCGTCGATGATAACACCGCTACCGTCTGTGACTTTTAAGTCGCCGATTTTCCCTTGTACATCGACGGCGGTCGGGCCATTGGACCAATTAATGGATCCAACAAAATTGTGAATTTCGAGAGTTTCCGCAGCAAAAGCGGCCGGCGCGACGGTTAAGCCGAGGCTCGCGAAGACGCTAAAAAGGCCAAATTTCAAAGCTGTTTTCATCTTAAATTCCTACTCGAATGCTGAGATTACCCGGAAATTCAACATCCAAAAAAATGGCTGTATCTTCCGCAATCCTAAATCCAAATCCTGTCTCGTCATGACTTATTTCAAGATATATTAATTGCGCAACAACCGCATCGACATCGGGCATCTTAAGCGCGGTTTGCTCGGCGGCGGCGGGCGTAGGTTCGGCAGGCACAGCGAGCGGGGCGGCAGCCCCAAACACAACGGCAGATGTAATTATGGCGGATTTTAACATGGCTCTAACTCTCCCTTAGCCAAGATGTGAATTTAAGACGCATGGCACTGCGTCTGTTTTTTGAGGGGGATGAGGCGCGCGCCGGATGAACCGAGCAGCGCGCCGCATATTTTTAGTTTTCTAAGTCGCGAAAGTCGCGATTGAGCTTCCATTCCTTCGAGGTGATAGACCTCTCCAAATCCTGTAGGCGGAGCTCAAGTGAGCGGAATTTAGACCGAACATCATTGAATGTTGTCGTCGATCCTGCCGTACCGGCCTTCGCTTTAGGTTTTTCGCGCATTTCGATTTGTTCGCGATATTCCCGAATATAAGGCGCCCGCGTATCCTTGGGCATAACCACCCAAAGAATAAAATAGGCAATTAAGGGCAGGCCGGTGAAGATAATCAATAAGATTGTCAGGATACGCACCATGGTATGATCCCAACCAAGATAGTCAGCAATTCCGGCGCAAACGCCTCCAAGCTTTCCGTCGACCATATTACGTGTCAGCCTATGCTTTTGAGGGGGGGTATAATCCATGGCGGGGCTCACTTCTCTCTCCAATTCGGGATTTCATCGTCCAGAATACGTTCTAAAACGGCGACCCTTTGGTCTAAAATATCGGCAATTTTTGACATCTGCGTCAATTCCATCGCTTGGTCTTCTGTGATCGTGCCCGCTGACTTATTCATATGTTTGTAGTGAGCACTGACCCAAACAATTCCAAAAACCATCAGGAACGGTGCAAGGGCAACTAAGTTCATTTAAATACCTTTCTATCTCTCTCTAATTTAGGTTTGCACCCGGCCGTTTCGGGGGGATGAACGCAACTCCGGAAGGGAAGTCGGAGGGCCAGGTGCAAATTACGGTAAGCGGGTTCTAACCTGCTTTTTTCTTTTTACTGCCATTGGCAGCTTTAGGCTTATTGATACGGGCCTTTAGGCTCGCCAATTCGTCTTCAATCGCGTCATTGGCTTCTAGTTCCGCAAATTGGCTTTCGAGGCTGTCACCGCCCCCGCCGAGATCAAAACTCTCGACATGCGCTTCGAGCTCGTCGACTTTGCGTTCCATCCGCTCATAGCGCGCCAACGCATCTTCAACTTTCGTATCGCGGACCATTTGGCGCATTTTAATCTGGCCTTTGGCAACAGAGCTCCGCATCGCGAGGGCTTTATGCTTGGCCTTAGCTTCATTTAACTTCGTTTGAAGCTTCGCAAGATCCTCATCGGCTTTCTCGACGGCTTCGTCCAGAACAGCGATTTCGCGCTCGACGACCTCAACCATCTGCTCAGACTGCTGCTTGGCGGATAAAGCGCCGCGCGCCAGATCTTCACGGCCTTTTGTCAGCGCAAGCTCAGCTTTCGCTTCCCAATTCGCGGCGCGCGAAGCATAGTCATCAGCTTTGCGGGAGAGTTCTTTACGCTCTGCGATATTACGGGCCGCATCGGTACGGACCTCGACCAATGTGTCTTCCATTTCTTGAATGATCAGACGCGCGATTTTTTCAGGATTTTCAGCCCGATCAATCATTGAGTTGAGGTTTGAATTAATGATGTCACCCATGCGGGAAAAAATACCCATGATGT
>CAZNXP010000120.1:0-6377 GCA_964576955.1 uncultured Algimonas sp. | reverse complement strand
ATCAACCACTCATGTTTAATGTGCCACATGGCAGCGTCACCAATACTGGCAGACATTTTCAAGAGTTCAATTTCGTCTCTTGTTTTGACAGTCCGTGCGCGTGACATCGCAGGCCAGCCATTGACCATGTGAAGTCCAGCTTTCTCGAAAGCATGTAGAGCCGGCATGTCCATATTGTCGATGCCGATTTTTTCTTTCTCAACACCATGTTGTTTGAGAACATCCATAACGGACGCGACCATTTTATCGGCCATTTCGCCGACCGCGCCTTCAGCCCATTGCCATGTCATAGCAGGCGCGATTCGGCCTTCCATCCATGGCAAGTCCATGTGTGAGCACCGAAGGTCAGAACCAGCCGTTTCAAATAAGTAGGGATCGCCATTGCGCGGAAGGACGGCATAACGGATGTTAATGTTATACTTCCAGTTACCTTGATAAGACCCTGTTAGGTAGCGAATATTCGCGCCGGCAAATAGGACGAGGGCGCCCAAATCATCGATTTCCATTTGCTCGCGAGCGCGTGCGAGTCGCTCATTTCTCAGCCTATGATAATCCACACGCATCTGCCAATCGGCTCCCGTACGGCTATATAACCGCCGTGGATTGGTGTGATGTTGTTCCTGGATAAAGTTAGATTCGACATCGAACCCTTTATAATCGTCAAAACCTTTGAATTTCACAGCGTGTCCTATCTTAACTTAATAATCTTACTTTATGCAAACGTTTGCACTTGATTTTGAACTAGCTTCTTCTTAAACCAAATTCAAGGTCAATTTGTAGGAAGTTGCATTCTATTTTTGAATGCGGATGAATACGTGTTCAATCATGGATGATGCGTTGATCTGGCTGATGCGTCGCTTAAAAATTCTAATCAATAAAGCCGCATTGAAATGGGAGGGAAGCTAATATTACCTATTCAATTAAACGTATTGCAGAGTTCATTCATATCATTTCTGCTTTTTGGGTTCTTTTTATAGCGGTTATTATTTTTGTAGATGTTACAGGTCGATTGCTTTTCAATTCACCTTTGCTTGGATCCGTCGAGATCATCAAAAACTCGGTCGTTGCCATCACATTTATGCAGCTGCCTTTGGCCATTTATAGCGAGTCTATGTTGAAGACGACGATATTCTATGGTCGTAGCCGAGAAACTCTAAAAAAGCTCATGCGGACATTGTCTAGCATTCTCGGCTTTTTGTTTTTTGCGGCCTTAGTTTATAGTTCCTGGGGGCCCTTCGTCGAAGCTATGTCGATTGGAGAATATGAAGGAGAGGGTGCGTTAAGAGTGCCGACTTACCCGGTTAGATTTCTTATTGTGGCTACATCGTTATTCGCTGCTATCGTCTATCTATTGTTGATTATTTTAGATTGGAAAGGCCGTGTTGATGATGAAGGCGCGCCAATAGAAACCTTCAAAACTAAATCTAAAAAGATTGAGGGTTAGCAATGGGCCCGGAAGTCATTTTTTATACGTTTCTCCTCCTTATGGGGCTCGTTTTCCTGCGGGTGCATATTGGTATTGCCCTCGGGGTTGCGAGTGTCGTCGGCGTATTTCTCGCATATGGCGATATTGAGATTGCATTATCCGTCTTATCCTCGACGGCCTATGAAGCTATCCGAACAGACTCCTTGATGGTTATCCCTTTATTCGTCCTCATGGGCGAAGTTGTGAGTAAAGCTGGGGCAGCAACAGATCTTTATAAGTTATGTGATCGGGGATTGCGAAAATTGCCGGGTCGATTGGCCGCCGCCACAGTCTTTGGGAATGCCGCCTTTGCTGCTGTTTCAGGGGTTTCTATTGCCTCTGCGGCTACATTCAGCCGCATTGCTTACCCTGAAATGCGTCAAGCTGGATATGATAAATCTTACTCACTGGGGGTCATAGCGGGGAGTGCATGTCTGGGGATGCTTATTCCGCCAAGTGTTCTTTTAATTATTTGGGCCATTCTGACAGAAGGGTCTGTCGGGGCCTTATTTGTCGCCGGGTTGATTCCCGGTGCAATGCTAGCCTTGGCCTTTGTTGGCTATAATGTGTTTCGCGCCTATCGCTCTCCAGAACTTGCGCCCGCCTTTTCGAATAATGTCGATGAAACTGAGACACCGGAGAAAGGGTCCGACAGCTCAATGTTTATCGGCGGATTGGGGATAATATTCCTTATCTTGCTCGTCCTTGGCGGGATTTGGGGTGGTATTTTCACGCCAACTGAAGCGGCAGGTTTTGGCGTGATTGGCGGATTGATAATCGCACGCGTTAAGGGCTTAGGTCTGGCTGATTTTAAGCAGGCCATTATTGATGCTGGACGTACCTCCGCGCCTATCATGTTCCTATTGGTGGCAGGTTCAATGTATGCGCGTTTGTTAGCCGTTAGCGGCGGGGTCACTATGATCAATGACTTCTTCGTCAGTTCCGCCTTTTCTATCCTTGTTATAATTCTGATTATGACCGTTATCTGGTTGCTCTTAGGTATGTTGGTCGATTCAATTTCAATAATCTTGCTGACGGTTCCGATTTTTGTGCCTTTGGCTGCTGCTGCAGGTATCAATGAAATTGCTTTTGCGATTTACGGGATTTTGATTATTGAAGCGGGCTTACTCACGCCGCCTGTTGGCTTATTGGTCTATACGGTAAAATCATCCGTGCCCGATAAATCCGTGACGCTGTCAGAGATTTTCAGAGGATCGATTCCCTATTGGATATTGATTCTGGTAATAGCCGCTTTGGTCTTATTATTTCCAGCCACAGCGACATGGTTGCCGGAAAAGACGTTTTAACTCCAACTTAGGTTGGTTGTGAATTTTTAGGAGAATATTGATGTTGAAAGCAGCTGTGATTGGCCTTGGCTGGTGGGGCCGTCTCATTACCACGACTTTGAAGGATAGTAAGAAAATCAACGTGGTTTGCATTGCCGCGCGGACTCCGTCAAAGCACATGGACTTTGCTGAAGAGGCGGGTGTGGAACTTCGGCAGAGTTACGATGAGATTTTAGCTGACCCAAATGTGGAAGCAGTGATTTTATGTACCCCGCATTCCCAACATGAAGCTCAGGTCATGGCGGCGATTAAAGCTGGCAAACAAATCTTCTGTGAAAAACCATTGGGGCTGTCCAAAGCAAGCGTCGTGAAGATGGTCACTTCAGCCCGAAAAGCAGGCATTCAACTGGGTATCGGGCATGAACGCAGGTTCGAATCTTCAATGGAAGCTATAACCAAACATGTTAAGTCGAAGAAATTTGGCGTCGCCATGCATGCAGAAGCTAATTTCTCGCATTCGATTCTCGTTGGCGTCGATGCGGATAGTTGGCGCGGGTCATTAAAGGAAGCGCCCGCTGCGGGGATGACAGGTATGGGTGTGCATTTAACAGATTTGTTTATTTCCATGTTTGGAAAAGTTGAGAAGCTTTGTGCGCAAACGGCTCAACGTGTTCTGCCTTTGCCAACGGGCGATATCGTGAATGTTCAATTTAAATTCGAAAGCGGCGCTACGGCATTTCTGGCTGCGATATCAGCTACCCCATATTATGGCCGGTTTAGTGTGTTTGGAGATAAGTTATGGGTGGAAGCCCGCGATACGGCGCATCCACAACATGGCGGTGAGACTCAAATCGTAATGTGCGGTCCTGATGGGGAGCAGAAAACAACAACATACCCTGGACGTAATGCGGTAAAAGCGAATCTGCATGAATGGGCTGATGCGGTTGCGGGCCGAAAAGATTACAGATTTACCGATGATGAGCTTATTGAAAATGTTTCTGTACTTGAGGCAATTGCAAAATCTGTTGAAACTGGCGACTGGGTAAATGTATAGGGGACAAACGATTGCGTTTTCTCATTAAGCCTGTATGGCGTCGGCTTCTGGAACGTTTTCTTGAGGGTTAGAAAACGCTAATTCACTGTCTGAAAGGGCACAATGCGGTGAAAGCACCTGACCAACCGTCAAACTTTGAGGTCGTCACGTTAAAAGATGTGGCCGAGGCGGCGGGCGTGCATATTTCTACAGTATCTCGAGTGTTGAACCCGTCCCGCCGAAAAATGGTGTCGAGCGGCGTTGCAGAACGAGTCCATAGAATCGCAAATGAAATGGGTTATGTTGCGAACCCTTTCGCTTATGGACTGCGGACGAAAAAATCTAATACAATTGGGGTTGTTATCCCTGACTTGGCCAACCCAATATTTCCGCCGATTATTCGCGGAATTGAGTTTGCCTTGCGGCGCACGGGTCATACAGCCATTTTTACGGACTCAAATGAGAATGAAGAAGCAGAAGATGTCATTTTAGAGCGATTATTAGCGCGGCAAGTCGAGGGGTTAATTATAGCCACGGCCCACAAGAAACTCTCGAAGTCTACCGAGGAGTTGCAAAAGAAATTGCCAATTGTCTTGGTCAATAGGGGCACGAAAAATGATCAAGTTTTGTCAATTACAAATGATGACTTTCTCGGTGCTACAAAGGCGGTCGAGCATTTAATTGAATTAGGGCATACCCGAATAGCGCATTTGGCTGGACCGCAAACTCTGACAACGGGGTTTCAGCGGCGCAAAGGCTACCAAGAGGCTATGAAAAAGCACGGCATCACACTCGATAAAGATCTTATTGTCTCTTGCGGCGGATTTGGGTTCGAGGACGGAAAGAAAGGCTTTGAAAAGCTTAGAACCCGAGATTTACCCTTTACCGCTATTTTTGCGGCAAATGATTTTTTAGCCTTGGGTTGCTATCATCAAATGAGAAAACACAAAATCCTCTGCCCTGAGGACATATCTATCATTGGCTATAATGACATGCCCTTTTCAGATATGTTCCAACCCGCTCTGACAACCATGCGTATTGATCTTTATAATATGGGTATCCAAGCCGCCGAACTTTTGACAAAAATCATGAGCGGTGAGAGAAACAATTTGGAGTCAGACGTTTTGACTCCCGAATTGATTGTAAGAGGGTCTACCGCTCCGATTTAAGGACGGCCTAAACCCCATTATTTGGTCAATATTTCACTACAATTTGTTGGTTTCGGATGTGGTCCGCTTGTTGTGACTTTGCCGCCGGATAATTTCATGTGCATTAAATCTCGGCCGACATGCAACTCGCCATCATAACCTGATTTTCTAATCGCGCTACAAAAGTCAGAAGATCGAATAGGTCCGGTTTTTCTTTCTGGGTCCAGCTTATTGAGATGAGGGACGAGGGGAATTCCTTGGAAACCACCTGCGCCTAATGCCGGAATAATATGTGTTAGGACGACCACACTTTCACTTTCTGAAAAATTCTTAAATTCAGATGTGGGGGTATGGCTATTATAGATATTTTTGATGACCTTAGAAAAGGTTGGGTCTGGATTGGGAATGTTGTCTGCCATGTTTTCTAAGACCGGGTGAATGACCTCATGAATAATAAGATCAGCGGAGCCGCACATGTTTTTAAAGTTCTGCGAGTAGCTTGTATCTCCGCTGACACAAATATTCCCCGCTGCGGTTTCAATTAAATATCCGACTGAGCCTTCAATGTGGTCTACGGAAACGGCCGAGACTTTAACGCCATTTGCATCCCAAACGACAGCTGTTTCATTCGTCGCTTTAAATTGGCGGATATCTGCAGCGGGCATAGAGGTGCGGGAATCTTTTTTTGCGCGAGACTTTATCTCTCCGTCCCACGGAACAAGGGCCTTTTCTACAATTTCGCAAGTCTCATCGAAACAGACAACGGGGAAAGGTTTGTAGACGGGTTTAGGCGGTTTTAGGTCGGGGAACTGGCCATCATTTTTTGTCATGACCCAACGAGTTTCCAAAATATCTGGAACGGAGACTGTATGATCAGAATGGCCATGGGTAAGGAAAAGGGCTGATAGGCTTGGCGGCGTCACAAATCCTGGACGGGTAGGCGAGGGAACAAGCGAGAGTTTCATCAACGTTCCGCGGCCTGCATCAAATTGCAAGCGGGTCGAATTACATCCATTTTCGAAGGTGCCCGACCGTATGAATACACCAGATTGCGCATTGCCAAATTGGGTCGCGGGGCCACCGCCTGTGCCGGTTAGGAATACCTCTGTACATGGCCCTGTTTCTTGAGCAGCTTCTGCAGCTTCTGCAGCTTCTGGTTTCTGGGGAGTTGGCTCTGATTTTGCTGAAGCGATCGCACTAGTTTTATTATCGCTTGCTTGTTTTTCGGCGCTATTCACACCTTCTGAGCAGCTTGACGCTAAAAGGGCAGAACAGAGAGTAAATAAAGCTAGCTTTTTTGACGCAATCATAATGTTCGGTTTCATTTTTAATTAAAAAAGATGCCCGCAAAGGGCATCTCATCATTTTATAATTTTACTAAACTAACGTTAGTTTAGCGGAAGTTTGCGCTCAAAGTCACGCCCATTTCGCGTTTAAGCGCAAAG
>CAZNXP010000119.1:0-6414 GCA_964576955.1 uncultured Algimonas sp. | reverse complement strand
GTAGTCAGACCATGAAACTCAACAGTTCTTACATTATTGCAGGATGTCTCGTTCTCATCGGGGCGGTTTGGTTTGCGTTTAATAATGCCGGCGAAGACGCCCCCTTGCCTAAATCAACACCGAAAAGCCTCAGTGCAGAGGCCAGCCAGACCATGCCAAGCGTGCAAGTTCGCCGCATCCGCGCCAGCCTGCATCCTGATGTGATGGAGCTATATGGCCAGTCCCAAGCCAATCGCGAAGTTGAGCTTAAGGCCGAAACCATTGGTCCCGTGGCAGAAATTTTCGTAAAAGAAGGCACGCGCGTCAAAGAAGGTCAAACCGTCTGCCGCCAATCCTTAGGGGCGCGCCAAGCCCTCGTCGACCAAGCCAAAGCGAACCTCCGCGCCATAGAGACAGATTTAAACGCCGCCCGCACTTTAGCAGAAAAAGGCTTTCAATCGCAAACCCGCGTGACCTCTATGGAGGCTCAGCTCGATGCTGCGCGCGCCGCGGTTCAGCAAGCTGAGATAGAAGCAGATCATATTATCATTCGCGCGCCTTTTTCTGGAATTTGGGAACGCCAAGACGCGCAAGTCGGAGATTATCTCACGCCGGGCCTGCCCTGCGGATTACTGGTCGATCTCTCTCCGTTAAAAATCGATGTGCAGCTCACTGAAAACCAAGTCGGGCGGGTCTCAAAAGGCAGCCTTGCGACGATCGAATTGGCAACTGGGCAAACCCGAGAAGGTAAGGTGACTTTCGTGGAAGCAAAAGCCAATCCCGCGACCCGGACGTTCCGCACTGTCATCGAAGTTCCAAATCATGACTATGGCCTCAAAGCCGGCGTGACGGCCACGGTTCGCCTCACTTCTGGCGAGACCTTAGCCCAGCAAGTGCCTTCCAATATCCTCACCATAAATGCCGCCGGAACCGTTGGAATTCGCTATGTCGATAATGCCAATATCGTCCAATTTGCATCTGTCAAAACCATTGACGAAGACGCCTCCGGAATTTGGGTCACGGGATTGCCAGAGAATATTCGCGTCATTGTCGAAGGCCAAGATTTCGTCGATATCGGGATGCGCGTTGACCCCATTAAAAGTTACGGCGCAATAAAACCAACCCCCACGTCGCCGCAGCTGGCAGAGCAAGCTAGCGGAGACCCATAGTGGCCTCGCAGGATATGTCGCCCGCGGCATCGGGCCTGCCCGGCATTGTCGCCTTTTGTATTCGCAATTGGCGGATGACCATTGGCATTATGCTTGTCGCCGTGATTGGCGGATTACTCGCCGTCGACAGCCTGCCAAAAGATGCAGAACCTGACGTCCCGATTCCCTTTATCAATATTCAAGTCGTTTTGCCGGGTGTGTCGCCTGAGGATTCAGAGCGGCTGCTCGTCCGACCCATGGAATCCGAACTTAAATCCATTGAAGGGTTAAAAGAAATACAAGGCATCGCTGCGGCCAATGTCGGCATCATATTACTCGAATTTGATATTGATATCGACGCGGATAATGTCATGGCGGATGTCATTGAGAAGGTCGACCGCGCCCGCGCCGATTTTCCTCAAGAAGCCCAACAGCCGATTGTTGAAGAAATTAGTTTTTCCGCCCTCCCGATTTTGACCATTAATCTCTGGGGGGATGCACCGGAGCGAGAGCTGCAGCGTTATGCTAAAGATCTACAGCGAAAACTCGAAGCCCTACCTCTCGTCCTTGAAGCCAAAATTAGCGGCGAGCGCACCGATGTTTTGGAAGCTAATATTGACCCCGCGCGCACGGAAAGTCTGGGCATTACATTTGAAGAAATTGCGGCGGCAGTCTCTCGTAATAATACGCTCGTACCTGCTGGTTCACTAGAAACAAATTCTGGCAAATTTAATATCAAACTCCCCGGATTAATTGAGCAGCCCTCCGATATGGCTGAGCTGGTTATTCGCAGCGGTAGCGACGGCGCAATAACTAAATTAGGCGATATTGCAGAGGTGCGGCGCGGCTATAAAGACCAAGTCACCCTGGCCCGTTTTAATGGCCGACAAAGCGTCAGCTTGGAAATCAGTAAACGCCAAGGCGTGAATATTTTGGAGGCCAATGACCGTATCCAAGCCCTCGTCGACCGCGAAACGGCAAACGCAAATTGGCCGAGCACAATCAACGTCTCCTATAGCCAATCGCGCTCAGAAAACATCAAAGATATGGTGGCCGAACTCTCCGCATCTATCATCAATGCTGTTGTTCTTGTGTTTATCGTATGCATCGCCGCGCTTGGATGGCGCTCTGCGATTTTTGTCGGCTGGGCTATACCTGCTAGTTTTCTCATCGCCTTTTTCGGTTTCTTCATCGCGGGCGAAACTATCAATATGATGATCCTATTTGGGCTAATCCTTTCAGTTGGCGTATTAGTCGATAGCGCCATTGTCATCGTCGAATTTGCGGACCGGAAAATGGAAGAAGGCGTGAGCCGCCTAGAAGCGTTTAAAATGGCGGGGGAACGTATGTTCTGGCCGATTATGAGCTCTACCGCGACAACCTTAGCGGCCTTTATCCCGCTGCTATTCTGGGAATCTGAGGTCGGTAAATTCATGGCCTATTTCCCGCGCACTATGATTTATGTCCTCTCTGCGGCAACGCTCATGGCGTTGATTTTTCTGCCGACGATTGGCGCAAAAATCGGGTTCCGGCCCAAAAGAACAACGAATGAAAATATGACCCGATTGTCTGCTGGGGACGGTGATCCGTCGATGACGACCGGTATGATTGGACTTTATGTACGGTTTATTCAAAGGATCATAAATTTCCCAATCCTCGTGATAGCCGCGATGATTGCGCTCGCCTTTGGAATTGTCGCTTTATTTGGCGCCTCGCTGTCTGGGACGCCGCCCAAACCCGTTGAGTTTTTCACCCAATCTCCGTCAGAACAAATTTATATTTTGGCGCGGTCGCGCGGCAATACGACCCCTGAACAATATTTGAAAATAGCTACGGACCTTGAAACCCGCATCGAGGATATTGACGGTATCGCCTCTGTTTACACGGTTGCGGGCGAAGGCGCGGGCGGCGGAAATATTATTCTAAATGGACCGAGGAATGTCCCTTCCGATACGGTTGTCCGTATTTACACAGAGCTTGTCCCCTTTGCGCAAAGACGTAATTCGCAAGATATTTTGGATGAATTGACCGCCGCCGTGCAAGGCATTCCCGGAATTATCACCGAAGTGGTCGCCGTCGATCAAGGTCCCCCTGTCGGGAAAGATATTGGCGTCCAAATTAGCAGCGATGTACCCGCAGAGCTTCGGGCGGCAACCGCCAAAGTTCGCGCAAAATTTGCCGAGATAGACGGCCTTATTGATATTGAAGATACAACCCCCCTGCCCGGCGTGGAGTGGGAATTTGTTGTCGACCGCGCGGAAGCGGGCCGATTAGGATTGGATGTCGGCCGCATTGGATCCGCCTTACAATTTGTCACCGAAGGCGCCTTGGTCGGACGTTACCGCCCTATCGACGCCAATGAAGAAGTTGATATTCGTATCCGCTACCCCGCCTCCGCCCGCACATCTGCAGAATTAGATCGTCTGCGCATTCAAACGCCTCAGGGAGCGCTGCCGCTATCGGCTGTCACCACACGTATTGCGAAACCCCGCAATGACAAAATTGAACGCCTAGATTTTCTGCCTTATTACAACGTGCAAGCCAATGCGGCGAAAGGATATGCGACGAATATTCTAGCCGAGGAGATTTCAACTTGGTTGACGCAAGAGGCCTCTTTTCCGCCGTCCGTTCAAATCAAAGTTCTAGGACAGCAAGAAGAAAATTCTGAGGCTATCGGGTTTTTCAAAATCGCAGGGGTCGCCATCATATTTATGATGAGCGTCATTCTGCTTTTGCAATTTAATAGTTTTTACCATGTCTTCCTGACAATATTAGCCGTGGTCATGAGCGTATTTGGCGTGCTTTTAGGATTAGTTTTCTATCCCTATATTTCTATGATTCTAACGCTGACAGGCGTGATCGCTCTGGCCGGGATTGTGGTCAATAATAATATTGTTCTTATTGATGCTTATCAGCGCTTACGCGAACATGGGTTTGAGCCTGTCGACGCCGCCGTCAGAACCGCCGCGCAGCGATTACGTCCCGTCTTTTTGACAACATTGACAACGGTTGTTGGGTTGATGCCGCTAATATTGGGTTGGCAGGCTAATATAACGACGGGAGAGTTTTCGACGAGAGGGTCAAGCACATCTGAAATTTGGGCGCCTATTTCCTATGTGATTGCCTGCGGGTTGGGATTTGCAACAATTCTGACATTGATTGTTACGCCCGTTATGTTGGCCATGCCGACCGTTATTCGCCAGCGGCTGCAACGGTTCAGGCGTTTTCAGCCAAAGCAAAAAGAGGCAGGATTTAAGGATTTAAATCCAGAAGCCGCTGAATAAATAATACGGAATAGATAATTCAGCTGAAACTCACTGCGCGACATCTGGCGCGAAAATAATCGTCGATTGCGCGCCGCCGCCAATTAATGTCCGGCGAATCTGCCATTGCAATGGGTCAATATTCACAAATAAGGACCCGCTCCCATCTGGATTATCGCCCTCTTCTGGCGGCGGAATAAAGATAAATGGGACAGAGACGACGGCGGGTTCACGCGGCGCATTTGGCGTACCGGCAGCAGGAAGCAGCGCCGCGCGCAAAGTAATGTTTGCACCGGGCAACATATGCCCCGCAATGAAATTCCAGCGTCCGCCCACACCAATACCCGTCTCCCCAATGACCTTATCTTCAGCAAACAACCGAACCCGTCCCGGGATTGAAGATGAGCCTGTTATGATAACCCCGCCAGTGTAGTCATAATCAATGACGCTTAAACTGAGCGGACCTGTGCGCGGCACCCCGCCAAAGGGGGATTGGATAATACGGGTCGGGCTACCCGGCGCAGTGACCATGATTAAAGAGGATGTCCTATAGACCGCCTTGGCGGTTTTCTCGGAAGCCTTACCTTCCTCTGAAGGCTCTATTTGCGGCGTTGGCAGACGAAATACGGTCTCTTCTGAGCGCACGCCCGTCGACTCCTCATCCATATAAAGCTGCGCCTTTAAGACCATGAGGCTGGGCAGTACGTCCAATATAACCCGCCATTGTCCTGTCTCATCAACGGGCACTTGCCGCAGCCGCTCGCCTCTATTTGTTATGACAACGGCGGCTCCCGCCTGTGCATGTCCGGAGAGTTGCAATCGCTGAATATTGCCGTCGGTGATTTCTTCTATTTGCTGGAAGCTCGCAGGTTCGACGCCGACCATCGTACCGCTCGTCGTGTCAGTAACAACTGGCCCCTCTTCGGGCGTCGTCTCCGGTTTATCCGAAAAACGAAACGCAGAATAAAGAAGTATCGCCAGAACCAAGGCTGACCCTACGATGAGGATATATCGCCCGTGTGCAAATATATGGGCTGTTTTCTGAGACGAGGTTTTCAAAATGGTGAACATCTCCTAAGGCTTGTCCAATTGGGACGCGCTCACGCCTAATATTAAATGAAACGGAACAGAATGACAGCCACCAAATCACTCAATATTTGCGTCTTTTGCGGCTCATCCACGGGTGTCGACCCCGCCCATATGAAACTCGCGACCCAATTGGGCGAAGAGATTGCCCGCCGAGGTCATGGTCTCGTCTACGGCGGCGGAGGCTTAGGGTTGATGGGCGCAGCAGCCCGCGCCGCCCGCGACGGCGGGGCGAAAGTCACCGGCATCATCCCGCATTTTCTCAACGCAATTGAGCGCACGATTCCCGGTATTGACCATGAATTTGTTGACGATATGCACGCCCGTAAAATTCGGATGTTTAATCTGGCGGATGCTTTTATAATCCTACCGGGCGGAGTCGGAACCCTAGAGGAAGTCACAGAGGTCATGAGTTGGCAACGCCTCAATCTGCACGATAAACCCATCGTGTTTTTGTCGAACACTGGATATTGGGACAAGCTCATTTCCGTATTAAGCGATATTATCGCGGCAGGGTTTGCACCTAAATCGCTCCCTGCCGATATCGAGTCTGACACAGATATAATTGCAGCTTTTGCGACAATTGAAAGACGGTTGAAACAAGGGCGAAAGCCGCAGCCTCTGGGCGGGAAACCCAATGAGGTAGAAGACCTCGTCTAAACGATTAAGCCGCTGAGAATGGGCGCAAGACCAGCGGCATCAATGGCGTCAAAACTTCCAACTTCAGTGGAATCCACATCAAAGACTGCAAAGAGATTCCCGTCAGGGCCGTAAACGGGTACCACGATTTCGCTTTGACTGCGCGCATCGCATGCGATGTGGCCCGGGAAGGCATGGACATCTTCTACAATTTGAACTTCGCCTGTCTTCGCGGCGGCCCCGCAGACGCCCCGCGAAAAAGGAATCCGCAAACATCCCAATGTGCCTTGGTAAGGTCC
>CAZNXP010000118.1:0-6424 GCA_964576955.1 uncultured Algimonas sp. | reverse complement strand
CCCCCAGGCGTGTGCGCTACCGGACTGCGCCATACTCCGCCGTCCATCTTGAAGGCGGGCTATAGAAAAAAGGCTTGAGCCGCGCAAGACATGTTTGCGCAACAGTTACGCTAATCGATATGTCCAGCTGCGCGAAAATCAGACCATCTTCCCTTTATACCTTCTAATTTCCTCAACGCCTCTTCCAAGGCCACTTTATCCGCAAATATTGGCTTCGAGACGGGCGGAGGCGGTATAGGCGCAGGCGGCGGTGTTTGAATAGGTTGCTGAACAGGCGCGACTTCAGCGGGTGCGGCTACGATGGGCGCGGCTACGGCAGGTTTAGCTTTAACCGATGTATCGGCGGGTTTAATCCGCTTTGGAAGTAAATCTGTTTCCGTTACAGGTTTTTCTCGGGCCGCTCTTTCCAAAGACTGGCCCAGTTCAACAACTCTACCTGCACCTTTTTTTTGGATCAGTTTTTGAACATCCTTTATGGGATGTTTCTCATCATGGAGAAGCTTTTTTATCCCGCGGATAAATTCAATATCTTCTGGCCTGTAAAATCGACGGCCGCCGCCACGTTTTATTGGCTTGATATGAGAGAATTTAGATTCCCAAAAGCGAAGCACATGAGGTTGCAAGCCGAGCTCGTCGCCAGCTTCGCTAATCGTCCTAAACGCCCGTTTTGTTTTCGCTTGGCTCATCTTTTGCCCAATTCATTCGCGGCCAGAAAAAATCGGCTCCGAATCACATGCTATCATGTTTTAGGCAATAATGCCGAATCCACACGCTCTCTGAGCACTTGAGACGGCTTGAAGATTAAAACTCGTCGAGATGTGATAGGCACTTCTTCACCCGTTTTGGGGTTCCGGCCAACACGCTCTTTTTTATCTCGAAGAGAAAATGTTCCGAACCCAGCCATTTTCACATGCTCGCCTTTTTCAAGCGCATCGCCAATATGATCAATAACCGCTTCGACAAGTGTGGAGCTTTCGGACCGAGACAGCCCGATTTCCCGATATACAGCCTCAGCCAAATCCTGACGCGTTACGGTTTGAGAATTTACAGTTGTGGTTGCCATGAATACCTTTAAGCAAATTCGCGCTTGTTGAATCAAGCGCGGAGTTCCAATATCCCATAAAACGCGGAAAGAAAATCTAATTCAGTAACGAAAAAGCGCCGCGCCCCATGTAAAGCCACCCCCAAAGGCCTCCAACATCACTAAATCACCTTTTTTGATACGTCCATCTTTTATTGCAACATCCATCGCCAAAGGAACAGACGCCGCAGACGTATTGGCATGTTGCGCAACTGTGGACACGACTTGTTCGGGTTTAAGTTTAAGCCGTCTAGCAACAGCCGTTAAAATCCGCTGATTGGCTTGATGCGGCACAAACCAATCGATGTCTGAAACGCTCACCCCCGCTTGTTCGGCGCAATCTCTAATGACCTGCGCGATATCAGTGACGGCATGTTTAAAAACCTGATTGCCGAGCATCCGCAAATGTCCGACCGTTTGCGTTCGTGATGGGCCGCCATCAACATATAGCATATCCCTATGGGCGCCATCTGAGCGTACAAAGGTTTTTAAGACGCCGCCCTCATCGTCTTCAGTAGCCTCTAACACAACAGCGCCGGCGCCATCGCCAAACAATACGCACGTCCCGCGGTCCGTCCAATCCAGAATGCGCGAGAAGGTTTCAGTGCCAATTAGAAGCGCACGTTTTGCACCGCCCGATGTCAGCAAAGCATTGGTGACATGCATGCCGTATATAAAGCCGGAACACACAGCTTGGATATCAAATGCCGCGCCGTGGTGCATACCCAATTTTTCTTGAATAATTGTCGCTGTCGCAGGGAATGTTAGATCAGGCGTCGACGTCGCAACGACGATTAGATCGATATCATCGGCCGTCAATCCTGCATGGTCTAAAGCCGCCAGGGCCGCTTCATATCCTAAGTCTGACGTGAATTGTCCTTCCGCCGCGATGCGGCGTTCGCAAATACCCGTGCGTTCCTGAATCCAACTATCAGATGTCTCGACCAATTTCGACATCTCTTCATTCGTCATGACATGGTCTGGCAGATAGCTGCCAACGCCTCTTATGACTGCTCTCATGTTATAAACCCAATATTATCATCTTCATCATGCAGCGCATTTAAGCGCTCATCCAGAGCGTCTTGGAAATCACTTTCGGCAAGGCCGATTGCGATATCCAAAGCATTGGAAAATCCGACAGCATCGGTTCCGCCGTGACTTTTCACAGCAATTCCATTCAACCCTAGAAAGACCGCGCCATTAGCTCGGCGCGGGTCAAGGCTGCGCCGAAGCGCCCGTAAAGCGATTGAGTTAAAGGCCGATGTTAGCTTTGACCATAGGTTCCCCAGCAGCGCTTTTTTCACAAAACTATCAACTAATTTCGCCGTACCTTCCGCCGTTTTCAATGCAACATTTCCGGTAAATCCATCCGTGACAACGACATCTACATCGCCTTTGGAAATATCATAGCCTTCGACAAATCCGATATAGTTCAAACCGAGCTGCGATTGCGAAAGGCGTTCATGCGCAATTTTGACAACAGAATTCCCCTTACCTTCCTCGGTTCCGACATTTAGCAATCCAACGGATGGCTTATCCTCGCCGTAAATGGCTCGAAAATACGCCTCACCTAAAATCGCAAATTCTGTGAGCTGCGCCGCGTCACATTCTACATTCGCGCCAACATCCAAAACGATTGTCATTTCGCCTGTCATATTTGGCCAGCTCGCGGCCAAAGCGGGACGCTGAACACCTTGTTTAGCGCGTAATTGTAATTTGGACATAGCCATGAAGGCGCCCGTATTTCCGGCTGAAACCACAACGCCCGCTTTGCCGCCTTTAACGGCCGCCACAGCATTCCACATGCTGGACCCCTTGCCTTTTCTCAAGGCTTGCGAGGGCTTATCATCCATGGAGATAGTTTTTTCCGTGTGAAAGACTTCAGACCTCTCCCGCGTTCGCGGCGCAGCCTCCAATAAAGGTCCTAAAAGCGCTGCATCTCCATGCAGCAGAAATCGTGCGCGACGGCCTTCGCCCTGATGCGTCAGGAAATATTCGATTCCCTTTATGACGATATCTGGAGCGTCATCGCCCCCCATCGCATCAATTGATATTATTAGTCCGTCAAGCATGTAGTCTTCCAAATAAGGGGGTCGGTATAGTGCGGCTTAGACCTTAATCCTAGTGATAATGCGGGTTCAAAGTCACAGGGCGGGAAAATCAAACTCGGTCAAAGCAATTTGACCCAAGGTCAGATTCAAAAGACTGTCATTAAAATTCACGAGGTAGCGAGACATTTTTTCGCGAAAATCGGAATTCGCTTGTTCAGAATCAGAGGTGCCCCCATCAAACCCAGGAGATTCGGAGAAAATCTTATCCAGTGCCGATTTTTTATCGGCGGCATGCAGGGCCTCGGCATAGGCCTTCACACGGTCATAGAATAAGGAAATCATAGGCTGGATGCGTTTCTTGACGCTCGCGTCGGATAGAGCTTCCTCACGCAAGGCGATTTCAAAATCATCCTTCATTTCATCAAAATAGGGCCTGCCCCAAACGTTCGCCATTCACCTCAAACCTATTCAAATTGGATAAAATCGCCGCAATATGCAGGGTCAGCACATCAATCCGGCCATCATAAGTGTCAGCAAACTGCCCCTCGCCATAAAAGTTTGGCCGCCGAGATTGCGCCATCAATTTGCGGTAGATTCGGCGCGCATCCGTAACCGCAGCCTCATCCCGTTTAAATATACGGCTCAGAAATCCCATAATAGCAGTCTCATTTTATCAAACCTGACCAAATCTTCACGCAGTTTCAGTCTTGCCCTGCCTATGACGGAGCGTTAGGTCCATAACAACTAAAGACTTTACGCGTGACACATTATGAACGTGACTAAAAACATTATCCTTCTGGCAGCTAGTGCAGCGCTCATCGCCGGATGCAACCCTGTTTTACGAAATCATGGTTACGTCCCCACTGCTGATCAGCCGCAAGCCGTAAACCCAGAAACAGATACAAAATCATCTGTCCTATCCAGACTTGGCAATCCCTCTGTTAAATCGACTTTTGACGAAAAAATCGAGGATGATGTCTGGTATTACATTTCCTCTGTCAGGCAACAATATGCATATCTTCGCCCGCAAACCGAGGACCGGACGATAACCGCCATTCACTTTAATCCAGATGGGCAAGTCACCAAGGTTGCCGAATATGGTCTCGAAGACGGCGTACCTGTCAATTATGTAGACCGTAAGACGCCGACGCGTGGACGCGAAATTTCTGTCATTGAACAAATTTTCGGAACCATTGGCCGCCTTCCAACAGACCGCTTGACTGGGAATCAACCTGGCGGCGGCGGTGGCGGCGGAGGTGCTGGCGGTCCGTAAAGGCAGCTATTTATGGCGAAAACCTTTTTTCGGCCATACCATATCTTGACCATCTATATCTAAGCACACAGCCCCTTGCCCGGACGGTTTTAGTTTTTGCATTGCCCCGACCAGCGTAATTTTTAACTTCGCTTTTCGTGCTGCATCAAAAATAGCTTGCCGCTTGTCTGGCCTTGCGGTGAAGACGATACCATAATCATCGCCGAAACTCGCGAGGGATTGCCTCGCCTCGGTAGGATTATTTTGAGCCTCCGCCCAAATTTCTGCCCCCATAGAAAATGGCAAGGCATCAAAATTTAGAACTGCACAGCTTTCGCATAATTTTGAAATATGAGCGGCGTCAGCCAATACCCCATCCGAAATATCGGCAGCGGCGCTCGTAAAGCGCTGCAATATGGAGCGATAGGCAAACGCAGGTTCAGGCCGCCAATAAGCTGTCTCAAAGGCGAAAAGATGTTCCCCGCTTGGCGGCGGCGTAATGGGTTGGTTTGTGACTAAAGCGCATCCCAACATCGCATCCCCTAAAACGCCAGTCACCCAAATATCATCGCCGATTAATGCCCCTTTCCGCTGAACCATATTTTCAGAGGTGACCTCTCCAATCAGCGTAATTGAAAAAACGGCAAGCCCGTCCGTTCGAGTGGTATCTCCGCCCCAGAGGGTGCAGCCATATTCCGCTTGCGTCGTTTCCAAACCTTTCGCAAAAGCGGGAATCCATTTCTCCATTTTATCCGCAGGCATGGAGAGTGAAAGCTGATAGCCTAAAGGCGCCCCTCCCTTTGCCGCGATGTCTGACAAGTTAGTCCGCAGTAGCCGCTCTGCGACATCAGCACCATACATGCCGTTTGGAAAGTGAACCCCTTCCACAAAACTATCTGTTGTTAGCAAAAGATCATGCCCTGACTTGGGCGTAAAACGGGCAGTATCGTCTTTGAGGTGAAGCCCCTCTGGTCCAGCCAAAGGCGCAAAATAGCGTTCAATCAACTCGAACTCATTCATCGGCGGTTGATGGAGCTTCTGTAGCTAATGAGGCCTCTGCGGCAGGCGTATGTGATGGTGTCAAACCAAATTCAGCGGCCCGCGTCTCTTTCGCAATTTTATCTAGGACTCCGTTCACCATCCCCGGTTCCTTGCCCGAAAAAAACTCTGACGCAATCGCCATATATTCATTGATAATGACAAGGGCCGGCACATCGGGACGGCTTTGAATTTCATAAGTCGCAGAGCGTAGCAAAGCCCGCAAGGTCGCGTCTAATCGGCGCATCGGCCATTTATCGGAAAGACGCCCTGCAATCGCACTATCTATTTTTGATTGATTGGTGACAACACCTGTCATGATATCTTCGAAATAGGGTTCATCCGCGCGCACCATGCCCGGCTCATCTTCATGACCAAATCGGTGATCTAGGAACTCTTTCACAACCGTTTTATGCGGCGCGCCAGAGACATCCATTTGATAAAGGGCTTGAACGGCGCTGACGCGGGAGGCGCGTCTCAGTTTTGGATTAGCGCTGCTCATGCGCTGTTCAACCCATCACGCAGCTGTATCATGCGCAGACAAGCAGACGCCGCAAATCCGCCTTTATTTTTTTGGTCGGGTTTAGAGCGCGCAATCGCCTGCGCTTCATTTTCAACCGTGATAATACCATTGCCAATTGCCAATTGATGATCGACGGCTAGGTCCATAAGCGCCCGCGCCGACTCGCCGCAGACATAATCATAATGGGTTGTTTCACCGCGAATGACGCATCCGAGCGCAACATATCCGTCATAGCCAGCCCCAGCTTTTTCCGCATAAGAAATGATATGCGGAATCTCCAAAGCGCCCGGAACATTGACCTTCACAACCTCGGCTCCGGCGGCTTGCAATTTGGCGAGCGCACCCTTGAGCAAGTCTTCGGAAATAGCCTCGTAATAACGCGCCTCAATGACAAGAATTTTCATATTATGTCCGTGTATTCATCGATGAATACACGGACATAATATGAAAATTCTTGTCATTGAGGCGCGTTATTACGA
>CAZNXP010000117.1:0-6456 GCA_964576955.1 uncultured Algimonas sp. | reverse complement strand
GCCGATACAACAGCTAACGGCATTACGGATGGGTCAGGTAGAGGGCTTTTTGAAATGATATAAATTGGCTTCGCCGGGGAATTTACGACCTTTCACGTCAGACGCATATTGCGCAATAGCTTCCCGAGTGGCGTCTAATTGGTTGCCGTATTTTTTTACAAATTTGGGCACGCGGACAAATTGACCCAACATATCGGGCGTGACGAGGATTTGACCGTCGCATTGTGCCGACGCGCCAATCCCAATCGTCGGAATATCCACCGCTTTGGTGACGCGGTTCGCTAAGTCTTCGGACACGCCTTCGACAACAACGGCAAAACTGCCCGCTTCTGCGGCGGATATGGCATTTTCAATGATTTCATCCGAAATTTCTTTACTGCGTCCCCTCGCCCGAAAACCGCCAAGCACATTCATGCTTTGCGGACGTAATCCGACGTGGCTCATCACGGGTATTCCGCGCTCTACGAGATAAGAAATCGTCTCGGCAGCATAGGACCCGCTCTCTATTTTGACCGCTTGGCATCCCGTTTCCATGACGACGCGAGAGGCGCTCTTAAAGGCCGATTCAACGCTATCTTCGTAACTTCCGAAGGGTAAATCGACGACGACTAATGACTTGTGTGCCGTGCGCATGACGGCTTGCCCGTGCATAATCATCATGTCCAAAGTCACGCCAACCGTGCTTGGCAAACCGTGAACGACCATGCCGAGACTATCCCCCACGAGAATAAGGTCGCAATATTCATCGACCAAGGCGGCTGTTGGCGCATCATAGGCCGTCAAGCAAACGATAGGCTCTCCACCTTTTCTGGCCGTGATTTGCGGCGCCGTCATGCGGCGAATGGAATTTTGTGCTGACATGCTAGCCCCTTACGGCAAAGCTCTAGAGGTCTGCAAGCCGTTCGGTGGGGAAATTAAACACAGGCGCAGCACCTGCGCGAATAAAGTCCAACTCTCCTGCGGCGCGCGGCATAACAGATAACGCATGATAGCGCGCCAGACTTGCCATCGGCGCAGCATTCTCATCCCCTGCTTTCAGGCCATTGGCCACGGCTTTAATGAGAAGCGCGCCAGATAAAACATTTGCACAGAGGTTGAGATAAGGCGTCGCGACAGACAGTGCGTCCTCTTCTGTTGCGTTCAAAACGATGTCGGTGGCAGTGGATAATGTCTCAAGCCCTGTTCCCAATGCCTTTGAACAGACGGTTAGGTCCGCATCCCCTGCTCCAGAGTTCTCTTCCGCTAAGGCTTTGATTGCTGTGAGGTCCGCCATCAAATTGCGCATTTCTTCACCGCCATCGCGCCGAAGCTTCCGGCCCACCAAATCCATAGCTTGGATACCGTTGGTGCCTTCGTAAATTGGAGCGATACGGGAGTCTCTAAGGTGTTGCGCGGCCCCTGTTTCTTCAACATAGCCCATTCCGCCGTGAACCTGCACACCGATGGACGCCACATCAACGCCAAGGTCAGAGCCGTAAGATTTAGTGATAGGTGTTAAGAGCCCTGCCCGCGCGTGGTTACCTAAATCATCTGCAGCTGCCGTCGCCATGGCAATAGCGCGCGCGCCCATAAGACGAGACTTCATATCGATGAGCATGCGGCGAACATCCGGATGATGGACGATCGTCGCCCCCTTTTCTTGACCGGGAGGCGTTCCTTGAACGCGCTCATGGGAATAATGCAGCGCTGCTTGATAGGCCCGCTCTCCTATCGCAACGCCTTGCACACCTACAAAAAGACGCGCTTCATTCATCATTGTAAACATACAAGCCAAGCCGCGATTGACTTCGCCGACCAACCAACCTTTGGCGTTGGTAAATTCCATCACACATGTCGGGCTACCGTGAATGCCCAATTTATGCTCTAGCCCAATGGGATAGAAATCATTTCGCTCGCCCAGGCTGCCATCCTCATTCACAAAGTTCTTCGGACAGAGAAACAGGCTGATGCCGCGTGACCCTTCGGGGCTGTCAGGCAGGCGCGCTAGGACAAGATGGATAATATTATCGGCACAATCATGATCACCCCAAGTAATATAGATCTTTTGCCCAGTTATCGAATAAGTGCCGTCCCCATTATCGACGGCTTTGGTGCGCACGGGTCCGAGGTCCGAGCCAGCTTGAGGTTCTGTCAGGCACATCGCGCCAGACCATTCACCCGTTACCATTTTAGGAACATAAATTTCCTTCAGTTCCTCAGACGCATGGGCATCAATCGCTTTGGTCGCTGAACTTGTCAGCATAGGACAGAGCCCCAAAGCCATATTGGCGCTATAAATAATTTCATTCGTCGCAACAGACACAACCGTTGGGAGGCCCATGCCGCCAATATCAGGGCTCATGGCAAGGCTTTGCCAACCGGATTCGACAAAGGCGTGATAAGCTTCCTTAAAACCCGGAGAGGCCGTCACATCTTTCCCGTCCAAAGTCGCAGGAGATTGATCCCCATCCCAATTCGTCGGGGCCACGACGTCGCGAGCAAAGACAGAGGCGCCATTTAACACATCTCCAATCAACTCATCCGTTGCATCTTCAAATTTGGGCATTGCAACAATTTTATCCAAATCTACTCCGTGGCGGAGTAAGAACTGCATTGCATTTACGGGCGCATGATACGTCATAGTGAACCTCTAACTCTGTTCATTTGACTATGACACGACTTAGAATATTTTTTAAGACCCAATTGAGGTCGCGGTTTTTGTTTTTCACATCACTTCTGATAGGTTTTGACAGCCTAAATCTTGCGGTCACGGCAAGCTTGCTCCAAGACAGTTACATGAAAAAGCTCATTTTATGTCTCTCTGCCACATTGCTTATGACGGCTTGCGGTGGTTCAAGTGCGTCTGAAGCGCCAGCACCTGCGGCCAAACGGTCCGCGAAAGCTGCGGAACTCACGCCTGTTGAGCGCGGCGCAAAGCTCTATAAAAGATGCAAGGCTTGTCATACGCTGGAAGAAGGTGGCCGCCACAAGGTCGGCCCAAACCTATGGGACATCTACGGATCTAAAACGGCTTCCAAAGAAGGCTTCGCCTATTCCAAAGCGATGATTGCCGCGGACATTACATGGGATGAAAAGGAAATGGATGCCTATCTTGAGCGTCCTACGGCCTATATGCCGGGCAATAAAATGTCATTTATTGGGTTGAAGAAACAAGCGGATCGTGACGCCGTGCAAGCCTATCTCAAGGAAAAGACAACGCCCTAATATTCAGTCCATAAACCAATGAAAACGCTGCGTTCTTTGACGATATTTTGACCCAATAGCGTTCGCCCCACACCCAATTGTATATAGCGGCTCGGTTTATACTCCCGTGCAATTGAAAGCTGCGAGACCAGCTGCGTCTGCTTCGGTATGTCAAACCCATCTCGGACATCATCATTTGAAAAATTGAGAAAGTTTTGGGACATGAGCAGCCACCGACTTGTTGGCTTAACCCCCACGGTCAGGGCCCCTTGCACGCCGTCTAAGTCACTAAACCCTTCTGTCCGCGCCGCAATTTGCGCATCATAAAAGAAGTCGCCTATCACTGTCTCGCGACTCTGCCCAATCAAAGCACGGAGTTCATATTGGTCCCCGCCCCGCAAAACATCGACAGCTTGATTATCGAGTTGGCTATCAATGATATAACTAGCTCTGACGGCAGTGGCTAAGCCCTCTTTGGCGAAAGTTTTGACCTGCAAGCCTAATTCGATGTCATCCAATCCATCAAAATCAAAACGAGAATCACCATCTCTAAAGTTTAGGGATTGAAACGCTCCATTCCCGACAACTGTTAGCCAATCCGTTACGCCCTGCTCTATGTAAACGCGCGTCTCTACTTTGGTGAAACCCCGCAAGGGCATGGCATCAAAATCATCGTCGAAAATCTGCCCAGCATGGCTCCAGCTGGACGTGGAAATAATCTGTCCTTGCCCTGCCGCTTGGTTCCAAGCCCCAGCATGGGCTGGGCCGCAGCAGCATAAAAAGACAGCGAAAACAATTTTTAGATGTAAAAACAGCTCTTTCACATGCAAGATTATTGCTTTGCTCTGACCTCCAGTCAAATATAAAGCAAGTTATATGGCACATAAAAATTTCAAAAAACTGGCCTTTGTTGCCTCTAGCCGACCAATTGCAAAAGAGGCTCTAGAAGAGCTTGTCGCTATTTACGGTAATGTTGCCCCGGAAGACGCCGACGCCATAATCCCATTGGGCGGAGATGGCTTCATGCTGGAAACATTCCGGCGCTATCTTTCGCTCGTCACAAACGGCCTGCCCGTCTACGGAATGAATAAAGGTACGGTTGGGTTTTTGATGAACAAATATGACCCGGATAATCTCATCAAGCGATTAGAACATGCCACCGTCACGCCCGTACATCCGCTGTCTATGAAAGCGGAAGCGGCTGGGGGCACCTTCGAAGATATCGCTTTTAATGAGGTTTCCGTCTTCCGCCAATCCCAACAAGCCGCACATATTGAAGTGAGCGTCGATGGAAAGGTTAGACTAGAAAGATTAATCGCCGACGGCGTCATGCTCTCGACGCCAGTCGGGTCCACCGCCTATAATTTATCCGCGCATGGTCCTGTTATCCCGCTGGGAGCGGATATTCTTGCGCTTACGCCAATTAGTGCTTTTCGTCCGCGTAGATGGCGCGGCGCCCTTCTATCAGGTCATGCGAAAGTTCGTTTCGACGTGCTTGACCCAAATAAGCGTCCCGTATCAGCCTCTGCTGATAATTCAGAAATTCAAGATCTGATATCTATTGAGATTTCGCAAGATGAAGACACAACGCTCACCATGCTATTTGATGAGGAGCATGGGCTGGCAGAAAAAATCCTACAGGAACAATTCGCGACTTAAGCCACGCACCGTAAATTGGCGTGGCCATCCAGAATTTCTAACAGGTCTGACTCGATCTCTGTTGGTAAATCCAAATCCATACTCGCTAAGCGTTCGGCGGCCAAACGCTGGAACTTTGATGCGCTCAGAGCTCTGTTATCGCGCTCAACGGAGAGATATGTCTGGATACACGCTGTCAATAATTCAATTTGAGCCAAAGAGAAACGCGCACGTGACGCAATCGCTTTCAGGCCTAAGCCTTTGCTGGCAAAGACCATGAAGCGCGTTTTCGCAACGGGTTGTCCCGCGAGTAAAGATAATCCGACGACTGCGAAGCGAATGTCGCCGCGCCCTGCAGCGCGCAAAATCAAACTTGGCGTCAATTTCCCAGACCTATCTAATGCTCGGCCATAATCGCGCAGCCTGTCATCTGGCCAAGCCTCGCCTATGACATAGCTATGGGCTCGTTCCCGCGTGCCTTTTGAAAGCTGAACCGCGCGCGCATCTGAAATGCCCGGATAGGTTTTTAAGTTAGATTCGATTTTATCTGCACTTCGCTCAATCAGTTTTGAAATGACGGAAGGCGGCATATCATGGCGCGACAAGGCGGCCTCTCGGATCAAATCATCATCTGCGTGTAACTCGGCAATCATTTCTGCCGTCTCTTGCGAGATTAACGCACCGTCATTCGCGGCCAATCGCGCTGTCGCCGCACTATCACCAAAGCTAACAATGGCATGGGAGACATGAAGACTAATTGTCTTGCGCTGCGCAATCGCGCGAATTTTATCTGCGGCGCGGGATTGTAAAACATCCACCAAATCTTGGTCCGATAATATAGGCGAAGAAGCCAGTATAGGAACCGCGATGGAGTCGATATCATTTATCAGGGCCAGAGCGATGTGACGCGGCAGGTTGGGCGAATTCTGCAAGGTGACAGATAAAGCTCTTCTGACCAGCGCGGACACATCTTCACAAATACGGTCCATGAGTTTGGTGGCAAACGCGCATTCGGCCTCGCTTAACTCTGCATCGCGCAAGGCTCTGCCAATTTTTTGCACAGCATTGGCCCGCGATTCAGCTGTTGTCCCTTGAAGGGCCTGCCGAATGGTCGATTTGCCGAGGCGGTTTACGAAACTGGCAAGTAAAGTCATCGAAGTTTCCTATTAGTCAAAACATAATAGGCAAGCTTGCGTTAACCATGCGTTAGCGTGGATGCGATGAACTTTGTTTATGGAGAAAATGGTACCGCCTCTTGGTCTCGAACCAAGGACCTCTGGTTCCACAAACCAGCGCTCTAACCAACTGAGCTAAGGCGGCATCCGTATCGGTCCGCCCGATTAGAGCAGACGGGAAAGAGGTGCAACCCCTTTCCCGTCTTCAATCTGTAATTTGGTTTAATTTAAAACCTTATGTCCGGATGTTTGTAAATCCTTGCGAGCCGAGCTTCTCTTGGCGGACGATATATTCGTGCAAATTCCTAGCCCGGAAAGCAGGATCAGGATGGGTAGACAGAATAGTAGGCTGACGCGACGGCGACTCGGCTGCCATCTTCTCCCAAAGCTTCACAGACTCATATGGGTCATAGCCTGCTTTGTGCATGTAATTTGCACCAAGCAAATCTGACTCAATTTC
>CAZNXP010000116.1:0-6489 GCA_964576955.1 uncultured Algimonas sp. | reverse complement strand
CGCCAGTTTTCCATCTCCCCTCCCAACGACACACCTCTCGTCGGCGCCCGTTCAAGCCATTACGGATGAGTTTAGACTTATGCCTCAAAGATTTGAGCGCGGGCAAGAAAAGGTGGATTGGCTCAAAGAGGTAAATGAATTTTATCCCGACGGCTTTCTAAAGGTAAGTTTTACGACAGAAGAAAATTTAGAAAAAATAATCCTCGATAAGGTCTATATTGGATTTAGCTACCATCTCAATCTGTGTGAAGGAGGGGTGAAAGCGGGACTCCCAATTTATGGGTCTGAAATTTTCAGATCGACCTCTCAACTCCTTAACGCGGACGGTCCTTATTATATTTTTATACCCAGAAATTTAAAGGCTGCCGTGTCTAGCACTATTGGGGCGACAGAGACGCTCGCTTCGGGAAGCATGACATTACCATCCGACCTTGAAGCGTTATGCGTCACCATAGGCGCACGTAAATCTTTAGGCGGCAAAATTGAAGTGAATTTAGGCTCAGTTCGTCATTTGCATAGTTTAAATAAATTGGCGGCTTCGGCGGGTTGAAGGACGGCCCCGTAAGGCGTTAGTCAGCGTTACACCGAAATCCAGCTTTAATCTCGTTCATAGTATTCCAATTTTCATGGCTAAGCGGTTGAGGCGAGAAGCCGAAGATAAGCGCTAAGCGGCCCTGCGCCGGGCACGGGATGCCCTCATTGGCCACGCGAGCAAACACCGTCTTTAGGGTATGCGAGCAAACAACAACCTTAAGCATTGCAAAACCAATTCTTCTGATTATACTTGTGTTGTAGTTTTCAAGTTGGGGGAATTCTCATGCGCTTAACACTCAGTCTCGCTGCGTCTATTTTATCCATGTCTTTATTATTCGGCGGGCCCTCCATAGCCGATGCCAAGGCACCGCCCGCAAAAAACTTTGGGGTTTTGCCTGCTATTTATGACGCTGCCATTTCCCCCGACGGGTCGGAATATGCGTCAATCATAAATATTGGAGGGCAATATGTCATCAGTGTTGGCTCCCTTACGGGCGGGCAGGCAGAGCCGCGCCTTGTTGGATTAGAGGCGGATGTTAAGCCCGGCTATATCAAATGGGTCAATAATGATGCCGTCATACTTTCTTTTGAGCAAAATGAGCTCGATGGCGGATTGCCCTATCAAGTTGGCTATCTCTACCGGTTAGACACGAAGAAAATGAAGGGCAGGATTCTCATCAAGCCAGAGGGTATATTCCGTCAATTCAATAATATCGTTGTAGATTGGCTCGAAAATGATCCTGACCATATTTTGATGTCTTTCGACGACAGAAGTAATAATGTTCAACCCTCTATCCGCAAAGTAAATATCAATTCGGGGAATTACACACGGGTAAAAGGCGCCCTTACGGGCGTACAACATTGGTATACAGATAATGATGGCAACCCGCGCGCAGGCCAAGGCCGTCTCAATACTAAGGCTGCGGATTGGGTGTTAAAAATCAAGGATGCTACAGATGGCGAGTGGCGCGACAGTGAGGCCTATCCAGGCATTTCGGGAACGACTGTCATTCACGGATTTACCTCTAACCCCGACGAAATGATTATTAGTTCCTATCAAGGACAAGATACTGTCGGGCTTTATATTTATAATTTAAAAGCGAAGAAAATTACGCGCAAATTATACCATAATGACAGATATGACGCGACAGGTGTCGTCTTAAGCGGCGATGGAAGTGAGGTTATTGGTGCCCGCTACGTCGCGGATACGACCGAAACCGAATTGCTCGGACGATACGATACCACCTTGCAAGCACTCCGCCGAAAGTTGAGCTCACATACCGTCGACTTTGTTGACCAAAGCCAAGACGGTAGCTCAATGATTGTCAAAGTCTCTAACCCTTATGACCCCGGCGCAATGTATCTGGCGAAAAACGGAGAGATCGCGGCATCCCTTGGAGATATGTACCCCTCCCTACCAAGCGATGAGATGGGCGAGGTTCTCAGCATAAGCTATAAAGCACGGGATGGGTTTAAAATTCCCGCCTATGTGACATTGCCGCCGGCCATTACTGACACGACGCAGCTTAAGAACCTTCCCTTTATTGTGCTTCCGCATGGCGGGCCATATGGACGGGACACGAAACGTTTCGATTATTTTGCGCAATTTTTTGCATCGCGCGGCTATGGCGTTTTGCAAATGAATTTCCGCGGCTCTTCAGGCTATGGAAAAGCCTTTAAAGAGGCTGGACGTAAAAATTGGGTTGTTATGCAAGAAGATGTTGAAGATGGTGCGCGCTGGCTGTTGGCGAAAGGCTATGCTGACCCGGACCGCATGTGTATCGCAGGATGGTCCTATGGCGGCTATGCGGCCCTGATGGGTGCTGCAAAAAATGGCGACATATATAATTGCGCAATTTCGATGGCGGCCCTGACAGATATCGCTGATTTCAAAAATGACCTAAAGCGTTACCGTTTCGGCAATGCGTCTAGCAAAAGCTTCATTGGATATGGGTTTGAAAGCAAAGATGACGTAAAGGCAAATACGCCCGTAAAAATTGCCGAAGATATTAAAATTCCGCTCTTTTTAGCACATGGCACCCAAGACCAACAAGTTCACTTTGACCAATATAGTCGGATGAAGAGTGCGCTCAAGAAAAGCCCCGCCAAGGTAACCTATATGAAATTTAAAGACGAAGATCATTATTTATCTAATCAAAAGAACCGTCAGGAATTTTTTACAGGATTGGAAAAATTCTTAATCCAGGCGAACGGGCCGAGTGAGTATATGAACAAGTAAGAATCATTTTACTGACTAGGTAGACACGAAAGAGGGTCTTTATAGGTTCGCAATTTTGTGGCATATAGGCCCTGTTGTGTAACTGGCGATATGAGGTGGAAAACCACCAGGGAGCACAGCATAAACCGCCGCGCGCCTGGGCATCCAATGAAGAAGGATGTCCATATGCAAGACCCAACCAACATCTATAATTGGCGGCGGATTGACGCGCGGCTCACGACGTCCGGGCAACCGACGGAAGAACAGCTTTCTGAGATTCAGAAGCTCGGCGTCACACATGTCATTAACTTGGGACCGCATGACCATGAATATGCCTTACCCAATGAAGAGGCCGGCGTTTCCGGCTTAGGCATGGTGTATATTCATATCCCAATAGACTTTGATAATCCCGCCGCAAATGACTTTGAACGTTTCTGCAGCACCCTTTCAGAGCTCGGCGTCGCCCCCGTGCACGTACATTGTATTGCCAATCTGCGCGTCACAGCTTTTCTATATAAATACTGGCGCGACGTTCAGGGCGTAAGTGAGCTGGACGCCCGCAAAGCGATGGATACGGTTTGGCGGCCAGGCGGCGTATGGGCTAAATTCATAGGCGATGAGGCGAGCGCGAGACTGGATCATCGACCGCCTCTTGATACAGAATGACCCTAGAAACTCAGCAGCCATTCCGCCGCCGATATTTTAGTGACAGGTCAAGCGGAGCGGGCCTCAGTTTCGTCTCATCTTTGTGATATAATTAAACCCTTAGAATTTTGCGTTTCGTTTCGGACTTTGTTACGAAGCAGCTAATCAAGCGCAGGCGCGGCATTTCGGCTCTGCACAAACTCCAATTCTTAGAAAGCGATTAAATGCGATTTCCTATCTCACTCAGTAAGCTCCTCCTCACCAGTGCCGCGGCCCTCGCGCTGGCCGCCTGCGAGGCAAATCAATCAACCCCTACGGAAACTAACAAAGTGAGTGAGACATCAGACACATCCAGCGCAACCAATTTCGCAGAAAATACCATATTGCAAAAATGGACCGGCCCCTATGACGGCGTGCCGCCTTGGGACAAAGTCAAGGTCGCCGATTTCCCGCAGGCGTTTCAAGCGACGATGGATAAGGTCAAAGCCGAAGTGAATGCCATCCGCGATAATCCGGACGCACCCACCTTTGCAAACTTCACCGAGCCAATGGAACTCGCAGGCAGTGATGCGAGCGAGCTTTTCTCCATCTGGGGCGTTCATTCCAGCAACCTCTCCACGGCAGAGGTCCGTAAAATTCAAGGTGAATGGCTGCCAAAAGTCTCTGCCTTTTTCAATCAACTGACGCTTGATCCGAAACTGCTGGAGAAAACAAAGGTCGTTTACGACAATCGCGCCAGCGCTAATCTTGACCCACAACAACTGCGGCTTGTCGAACGCAGCTATGAAGAGCTCGTACGCAATGGCGCATTGCTTGAGGGGGCGAATAAAGAAAAGCTGATTGCGCTGAACACCGAGCTGTCAAAACAGTTTAATGCCTTCTCCAACAAAGTCCTCGCCGATGAAGAAACCTATATTTATCTAACGGAGGAAGCCGAGCTGGCTGGATTACCGGATAGTTTCATCGCCTCCCTCGCGGCCGCCGCGGAAGGCAAGGGGAAAGAGGGTTGGGCGTTGAAAAATACGCGCTCGGTGATGCAGCCCTTCTTGCAAAATTCGACACGGCGCGATTTGCGCGAGCGCGTTTTCAAAGCCTATGTCAACCGCGGTGATAATGGCGATGCAAATGACACCAATGCGACCATCGCGAAAATCCTCGATATTCGCGCCGAACGGGCGAAATTGCTGGGCTTCAAAAGCCACGCCCATTACCGCATGGCCGACACCATGGCGAAAGAGCCGGAAGCCGCGATGGACCTGATGATGCAGGTCTGGCCTGCCGCCGTGGCGCGGGTGAAGGAAGAAGTCGCCGATATGCAGGCAGTGGCCGATGCCGAAGGCGCGGACATCACAATTGCGCCTTGGGATTATCGCTTTTACGCGGAAAAAGTCCGTAAGGCGAAATATGACCTCGATGCCGCCGAGATTAAACCCTATTTCAAACTCGATAATATGGTCGATGCGATGTTTGATGCGGCTGGCAAGCTTTATGGTATGAGCTTCAAAGAAAACACTGGCAGCGTACCCGTCTTTGACCCTGAAGTGCGGACCTTTGAAGTCAAACGCGGCTCCAAACTTGTCGGACTTTTCTACCTCGATAATTACGCCCGCGAAGGCAAACGCTCCGGCGCTTGGGCGACCACATACCGCAGTCAGTCTAGCCTCAGCGGGAAGAACCGTTATGTGCTGAGCTCAAATAATAATAACTTCGTCAAAGGCGGAGAGGGTGAGCCCACACTCATAAGTCTTGATGATGCCTCGACGCTCTTTCATGAATTTGGTCATGCGCTGCATGCGCTAAATTATGATATTAAATATCCGGGCCTCGCTGGCACGCCGCGTGATTTCGTCGAATATCCTAGCCAAGTGAATGAGAACTGGCTCCTCACCCGCTATGTGCTCGATAATTATGCGAAACATGCGGAAACGGGAGAGCCCATGCCGCAGGCCTTGGTCGACAAAATCAACAAATCCAAAACCTTTAATGAGGGCTTTTCGACGGTAGAATATCTCTCCAGTGCCATTGTTGATATGAAAATGCATAACCGAGACACAGCCATCACCGACGCGGATAAGTTTGAGCGCGAAACCTTAAGCGAAATCGGTATGCCCGAAGAAATCGTGATGCGTCACCGCTTGCCCCATTTTAATCATCTCTTCTCCTCGGATGCCTATTCGGCAGGCTATTATAGCTATCTTTGGTCCGAGACGATGGATGCGGATACTTGGGCCGCATTTGAGGAAGCCGGAGGCGCTTGGGACAAGACAACCGCCGAACGCTTCCGCTCGCTCATCCTCTCGACGGGCAATGAGACGGACCGCAAGGAAGCCTACCGCGAGTTTCGCGGGCGCGATCCGGAAGTGAAATATATTCTCCAAAAACGCGGGTTTCCGGTCCCCTAGTTGCGGCGTGTTTAAAAGGCGGCCTTCCTGCGTTTAAGAGGCGCGGCGAGGGCCGTTCCTTGCAAGGGCTTTTACCCCTCCGCCGTCACCGCGATCTTCTCGCCGCTATATTTTCGAGACAATAAGCTCAAGGCGAAAGCGGAAAGATACATTGACGGGAGATAGAAAACCGCTGGCGCAATCAAGGTCAGGTCTTTCAGAAATACAATAATCACGACCATAATCAGATAGACAGGCCTATACCAATTGAGAACATAAGAGAAAAAATGGCAATATTCGGGAGTTGGGAATTTACCAGAGCTAGAATACCGGTCAAATCTATCATGTGTCAAATGCCCTAATCTGCCGCGCCAGTTTCCATATTAGAGTGAGGCGCAGCGCATTGCTTTGGCCCAAAGAGCTCGGCGGCTTTCAGGCCAATGTCAATCCACATAAATCATGAGCTGAAATGAGGTTGGAAATTGAAATGCAGCGCATTGGGTGACAAGATTGGCAGCAGCGGATGAAAGAATATAGCTCTCATCCCCTCTGCAGCTTTAAAATTTCTCCGAGAGGCTTACGCCGCGCATGTGGGCGCGACGGGCCGGTTTAACCCAAATTTATCTTGTCAAACGCGCTGTGCCGCCCTGGGTAAGACTATTCCCAATATCTTCGAATGCGTCTTCTAACTGTTGAGCATTGCGGGCATCA
>CAZNXP010000115.1:0-6507 GCA_964576955.1 uncultured Algimonas sp. | reverse complement strand
CCGTCCAATCGGTAATGATCATTTTTTGCCTCAGTTTTACGCCCATACACCTATGTAAACCCTGCCTATAAATCTGAAAAGCGGATACAATTCTTGGGGGAATTTCCGCTCGGCTGGATACGCTTTTTGATATGGAGGCAGAATTTCGCCTCACGCGTGCCTGCTTGCGCTTATTTGCCCTTGGGACGCGTTTTTTTTGCGGTCCAATGTTTCCGGCATAGCGTGACATAGCGGTCATTACCGCCAATCTCAACTTGGGCGCCGCGCGTGACGGCTTTCCCCGTTCGGCTGACCCGCAGGGTCATTGTAGCTTTTCGCCCGCACCAGCACAGCGTCTTTATCTCTTTTATATTGTCGGCAATGGCGAGAAGCGCCGCGCTACCCGGGAAAAGTTTACCGCGAAAATCCGTCCGCAGACCATAGCACATGATGGGAATGTGTATGTCATCCGCCACTTTTGAGAGCTGCCATACCTGATCTTCTGAGAGGAATTGCGCTTCATCGACAAGCACGCAATCTATCGGGTCGGCCTTATGGGCGGTGCGAATATGTTTATAGAGGTTTTGCTTGGGGCCGATTAAATCAGCTTGCGCCGTCAGACCAATTCGGGAGGCGATTTCATCAGGCGTTTCCGCGCGCGTATCGATGATGGGTTTCATCAGCAGGGTGCGCATACCGCGTTCATGGTAATTATATGAGGATTGCAGCAGGATTGTCGACTTTCCCGCATTCATGGCAGAGTAATTAAAATAAAGCTTTGCCATGATTGGTTTCCCCACGAATCAAATCCAACCCTGCAAAAATGCGGCAAGATAATCTAGCCGTAAGTGCGGCTTAGCTGCGCAAGCCCTTGCCAATCGCTGCGTCTTCCCCCATATCGCGCGGCTTGAAAGAGCAACCGGATATCATTATTCCAGCGGAGCTGGATAAGCGCGGCCATAAATCGCGTGAGCGTAAATGTGTGGCGCTTAATGAAGTACGTGACCCCGCGCAGATGATTCGTTTCGTCGTGGGTCCAGATGATAAGGTTTATCCCGATATTTTGGGCAAATTGCCGGGGCGCGGGACTTGGGTGAGCGCGTCGCGTGAAGATTTAGATATGGCGATAGCGAAAGGCGGGTTTAAGCGCGGTTTTAAAGGTAAGGCTCAACTGCCCGATGATTTGGCCGCGCAGGTCGAAGCAGGACTGCGCAAGCAGGTTTTGTCTCTGATTGGCATGGCGAAGAAATCCGGAAAGCTCTTTATCGGCTTTGACCAAGTCATGGCCGCCGCGAGAACAGATACGCTGGGCTGGCGCATTGAAGCGTCTGACGGGGCGGAAGGCTCGCGCGGGAAAATCAGGACATTATCCAAAGCGGTTGCCCGCGAAGTCGAGCTGCCGCTACCGCGCGTTATCGGATGTTTTACTAGCACTGAACTTGGCGCCGTTGTCGGCCGAGAGGCGATTACCCATTGCGCCGTCCCGCATGGGCGTATTGCGAAATCACTTGGCCTTGCAGCCAAACGTCTGGGCGGGTTTATTCCGCTCGTACCAGAGGGTTGGGCCGACGCTCAACACGAAGCTTTCTAATGCGCCTATAGCGCCGCAACCGGGGCGGAAATGCCCGGCAGATAGGAAATTACGCAAACGGCGATTGGATGTTGCCAAATGCGACAATCTCGTTAAGTTGCGCGAACTCTCCGCGCGAGCAAGGAACATGAGACGCAAAATGGCCCGCTGGCTTTATGACCCAGCCCCGTTTTGCAGGATAAAGATATGACAGACAGCAATAGTAACAAACCCGGTGCCAAACCCGGCGCAAGGCGTCCATTGACGCTTAGCCCGAATCGTGGCGGCCCGCGCAGGTCAAGCAAACCGTCTGCTGTGGTTGTTGAGAAAAAGAAAAAGATTATTATGCGTCCAGGCGCGGCGAAGCCCGGAGGTGCGCCCAAAGCGACCATTTCCCCGCCGAAGACGAATATGGCGCCGACCAAGCCAAAACCTGCGGCAAAGCCGAAACTAAATCCGAAGCCTGCTGTAAATCTTGATGCGGATACGGAAGCGGCTCGCAAGCTTGGCCTCTCAAAAGCGGAATATCTCAAGCGCCAAGAGGCATTGAGCTCGGCTCAGAAACAGCAAGAAGAGCGCGCCGCTCAGCGCAAGGCTGATGAAGATGCACGCCTTGCCCGCGTCGAAGAGGAACGCAAACTGCTCGAGCAGAAGCGCCAAGAAGCGGAAGCGGAAGAAATGCGCCGCTTAGAAGTGGAAGAAGCGGCGAAGAAAAAAGCCGAAGCGGAAGAAGCGGCAAAGCTTCAGAAAAAAGCCGTCGGCGCGCCGAAGTCAAAAGAAGAGAAACAAGACGCCCGGACGGAGCTGGAAAAAGCGGGCGGCCGCGTAAAGAAAAAACGCAACACGCCGCCGCCAACCCGCTCAAAGGGTGAAACGAAACGCCGTAGAGGCAAGCTCACGATTGTATCCGCTCTGTCGGGGAATGATGAACGTCAGCGCTCTCTTGCGTCGATGAAACGGGCCCGCGAGCGTGAAAAGCAACGTCAGCGCGGCGGCGGGCGCGGCGGGGATAAGGTGCAGCGCGAAGTCACGATTCCGGAAGCGATTACAATTGCGGATTTAGCGAACCGCATGTCCGAACGCGCCGCTGCTGTTGTGAAATATCTGATGCAGCAAGGCGAAATGCACACGGTCAATGACGTGATTGATGCGGACCTTGCACAATTAATCGTCGAAGATTTCGGCCATACGGTTAACCGCGTCTCTGCTGCGGATGTGGAAGATAACTTCCTGATTGACGACACACCGTCAGATGAAAAAGACCGCAAGCCGCGCGCGCCTGTTATCGCTGTGATGGGCCATGTCGACCATGGTAAAACTTCCTTGCTTGACGCGCTGCGGACAACGGATGTAGCCTCAGGCGAAGCGGGCGGCATTACGCAGCATATTGGCGCTTATCAAATTGAGCTCAAATCGGGCGATAAGATTACGGTTTTAGATACGCCGGGCCATGCCGCATTTTCTGAGATGCGCACACGCGGCGCGGAATCGGTTGATATTGTTGTGCTCGTTGTCGCTGCTGACGACGGCGTCATGCCGCAAACCATCGAGTCGATTAAATATGCGCAAGCCGCGGAAACGCCTATCATTGTCGCTATTAATAAAATGGATGCTTATGAGGCGAATGCGCAAAAGGTCGAAACCGATCTCTTGCAACATAATATCATCACGGAAAGCATGTCCGGTGAGGTTCAAGCCATTCCTGTGTCCGCCAAGGAAAAGACAGGCCTGCAAGACCTAGCCGAGGCGATTGTCAATCAAGCTGAGTTGATGGAATTAAAAGCCAACCCAACGCGCAATCCCGATGGATTGGTAATTGAGTCCAAAATCGAAAAGGGCCGCGGCGCTGTCGCAACACTTCTCGTTAAACGCGGTACGCTGAAACGCGGCGCCGTTGTTGTTGCGGGTGAATATTGGGGCAAAGTCAAAGCCATGATGGATGAGAAGGGTAAGCAGTTGAAAACGGCGGGCCCATCCACCGCGATTGAGCTCATGGGCCTAAACGGCGCGCCTATGCCGGGCGAGCCTTTTGCGGTTGTCTCAGATGAGCAAAAAGCGCGCGAAATTACGGAATACCGGATTCAGAAACGCAAGGACGCCGCGCTCGCGACGCCGTCTGCTATGGCGTCGATGGAACAGATGATGGCCAAATTGCAGAGCAAGGAATCCTCAGAGCTAAATCTTTTAGTCAAAGCTGATGTTGAAGGCTCCGCTCAGGCGATTAAATCCTCTCTCGAAGGCCTCGGCAATGAAGAAGTGCGCGCGCGGGTCGTCTACTCTGCCGCTGGCGGTATTTCAGAAAGCGATGTGCATCAGGCGAAAACAGCTGGCGCGCCGATTATCGCCTTTAATGTGCGGGCTAATCGCCAAGCCAAGGAATTGGCCGAGCGGGAAGGCGTCGAAATTCGCTATTATTCGATCATTTATGAATTATTGGACGAAGTGAAGGGCGCGCTTGAAGGTATGCTTTCGCCAGAACGCCGCGAGACCTTCATAGGTTACGCCGAAATTCTGGAAATCTTCGACATTACCAAGCTTGGCAAAGTGGCTGGCTGTAAAGTCACGGAAGGCCGCGTGGAACGCGGGGCAGGCGTGCGTTTGCTGCGTGACGACGTTGTTATCCATGAAGGCTATCTGTCTACGCTTAAGCGCTTCAAAGACGAAGTGCCAAAGGTTCAGGCCGGGATGGAATGTGGTATGGGCTTTGAAGGCTATCACGATCTGCGCAAAGGCGATCAGATTGAGTGCTTTACGATCGAAATGCTCGACCGGAAATTAGAAAGCGCTTAAGCGAAGTATGATGGCAAAATAAAACCTCCCTTGGGAGGTTTTTTGAGTCCAAGGTTTCAATTGACCGCTTTAGGTAAAGCACATTTATCCAACTGAGGCCTTAGCAGTCTCAGCGCTTTGCGCATTTTCCAGATAATCCTCTACGCCTTCAAAGAACTTATCGGGCGACACATCGAAGACTTTACAAAACCCCCAAAGCCGGCTGGCACCGATACGGTTTGTCCCGCGCTCATATTTTTGTATTTGTTGAAAGGTGACGCCAACCTTATTTGCAAGTTCTGTTTGGCTATAACCCGCCGATTTTCTCAGCGATTTGAGTTGACTTCCGACAAAAGCATCCACTTCCGTCGCTGTCCTAACATGCGATTTCATAAGTTTTCCATTTTATTATCAACGTCAATTTCTTACAAAAATCATCGTCTTTCCCTAATAAGCAACTCTTAATGACATTTTTGTTACTATGTCCAGAGCGAAGATGAATTTTCATCTTATGGTAGAAAAAATGGGTTGATGACTTGGAAAAATGACCGTGGCCGCTTAGAGGGGTCCTTATGTCTAAGAACCGCCCGCCGTCTCAACGCCAGCTCAAAGCTGGCGAGCTTATCCGCCGCGCCCTTGCCGATATTTTGGCGCGCGAACATTTGCGCGATCCGGATCTAAAAGGCGTCTCTGTGACGATTTCAGAAGTCAGGGCGTCGCCCGATCTCAAACATGCTATTGTTTATGCTGCTCCGCTCGGCAGGGATCACGACCCTGATGTCGTTATCAAAGCGCTGCAGCGCTGCGGGTCTTTCCTTCGCGGGCGCTTAGGCCGGGAAATGGAAATGAAATCCACGCCGCGCCTTCGCTTTATGAAAGATGAGAGTTTCGAGACGGCTGAGGCGATGTCAAAATTGCTACAAGACCCGCGCGTTCAGCAGGATTTGGATAAGCCATAAAAAACCCTCTCGGAAAGGAGAGGGTTCAAAATCAGATTTTGAGTATTTTAAAACGATAAATTTATGTCGTCGGGTCTTTACCGTCTTCGTTTGTTACTGTTGCCTCAGCCTCAATAGGGGCTTTGTGACTTTCAATCCTGATGCCCTTTTTATTTGTCGCGAAAGATGTGCCGCCATTCGGCGCAAGGGTGATGTCGAGATTATTTGGCGTCAGATCTTTAGAGGCGCCCGTCGCCGCATCAACGCCAGCACCAATGAGTCCGCCAACGAGCAGGTTACCCGCAAATGCCGTGCCCCCAGAAGTTGAGAGTTTAGGTTCCATCATGACGACAAAATCCTCGTAACCTTCTTTACTGACTGTTGTCTTATAGGTTCGTTTCCGGTTTAGCTCGATTTCGCAAGGTGTCTGACATCTTGCCGGTTGTAGTTTTTGCGCGGTGTCTTCAAATAGAATGCTGGCTTCACTTGGCGTAGATGTCATCTTAACTGTGTCATTCGACCCCTTGGTGACTGTGGCGCAAGCTGATAGGCTAATAGACGCGGCAATAGCTGTTATAAGTTTGATTTTCATTTTAATGGTCCCCTTAAACCAAGTTTCTTTAATAGAATCAGTTTAGATGCCTGATTCAGGGTTTCAACAACTAAACCGTTTGCAAGGCAAAATACTACTATAAATTATAGGACAATAATCCGAAGTAATGAGTAATCATGTACCCGAATGGCCGTAAAAGACGCAAAAAAGGTAACCCTGTCCATGGCTGGGTTGTTTTGGATAAGCCCTATAATGTCGGCTCGACGCCTATGGTGGGGAAAATTCGCTGGCTTTTTTCTGCGGCAAAGGCAGGCCATGCAGGGACATTGGATCCGCTCGCGACGGGGATATTGCCGATAGCGTTAGGCGAGGCGACGAAAACCGTTCCCTTTATGATGGAAGCGGCCAAGTCATATATGTTCGAAATCACATGGGGGGAGACGCGCAGCACGCAGGACGCGGAAGGTGAGGTGACCGCCCGCTCCGATGTGCGCCCTACGACTGCTGAAATTACCGCGGCTTTACCAGAATTTATCGGTGATATTGAGCAAGTGCCGCCGAAATTCTCTGCCATTAAAATTGACGGAAAACGCGCCTATGATCTCGCGCGGGCAGGGGAAGCGGTGGAGATAAAATCCCGTCCCGTCCGTGTGGATAGTTTTGAGTTGACGGAGGCCACGCAAAATACGGCGACATTT
>CAZNXP010000114.1:0-6607 GCA_964576955.1 uncultured Algimonas sp. | reverse complement strand
AAGTCCATTATGTCCGTCCATTTTTCGATAAGCGCTTTCAAACTTACGATTGATATGGGCTTGGAAATATAATCATCCATATCGTGATCGAGACATTTTTGCCTATCGCTATTTAACGCATGGGCGGTAACAGCAATAATGGGCGTGCGGGAACGGTTTTCTTCGGCCTCGCATTTTCTTATCGCTTCGGTCGCCTCATAGCCGTTCCAATCCGGCATGGAGATATCCATTAGAATTAATTTTGGGCAGAGGGTTTTCCACTTGTCAAAAGCAAGCCGTCCATTTGGAACAATTTTGAAAGACACATCCATATCTTCCATAATATATTTGATGAACATCTGATTGACCTCATTATCTTCAGCAATGAGGATATCTACGGCGGACTCCGCTTCGCGCGGCTCTAGAGATAAATCCGAAGTCTCTCGATTTATTGGCGCAGGAGAACTCGACATGGCCGCCGCGACTGTCCGGAAAATTTCTGCGTGACGCGCTGGTTTCGTCAGGAAGCCTTCTACGCCATAGGGTTTCAAATTTACGCGCAATTGATCATTATTTACAGAGGAATATAAAATCACCGGAATATCTTTATATTCATCGCGCGATTTCATGATCTTGATAAATTCCTCGCCTGTCATTTCTGGCATTTGGTAATCGACAATAATCAAATCAATTGGAATTTGTTTCTCTCGAGCCGTTGCCAGAACCTCAAAGCCTTTTTGGGCGGAGCTTACGGAGGCGCATTTGCACGTCGAACTATTGAGCTGCTGTTTCAAAATTTCATGATTCACGGCGATATCATCAATGATGAGAATATTGCCTGTTATCAAAGGGAGAGGGGCAGGCGCCTGAGTTTCGATATCTGCGCTAACTTCAAGCTCAATATCAAGTGTGAACTTTGACCCTTTTCCAACGTCACTTTCAGCCCGCACATCACCGTTCATGAGTTCAGCTAGGTTTTTGGCGATGGTTAAACCTAGACCTGTTCCTTCATATTTGCGGGTCGTGCTGCCATCAGCCTGACTAAATTTTTCGAAAATATGCGCCAGTTTATGCGGTTCTATTCCAATCCCCGTATCACTGACCGCGACCTTAAGCCGGGCTAAATTTCCCTTTATTTCGGCGTCAACGTCAATCACGACGTGACCGTCATGGGTGAATTTAAGCGCATTCCCAACGAGATTGGTGACGATTTGGCGCACGCGTCCGACATCGCCAATGTAATTTTGCGGAATATTAGGCGTAATATTTAAAAGGAGATCAACACCCGTGTCAGTCGCCGCCGTGGACAGCAAGGCTGTTACATCTTCCAGGCAATCGCGCAGCGAAAACACGGCCGGATCTAGCTCCACATGGCCGGCTTCAATTTTTGAGAAATCGAGAATGTCATTTATGATTGTCAATAAGGCCTGCCCAGATCGATCAATCGTTTGGATAAATTCATGTTCCCGCGTGCCCAAATCGCAATTAGATAATAATTGGGTCATGCCCATTATTCCGTTCATGGGCGTTCTGATTTCGTGACTCATATTAGCCAAAAATTCGGTTTTCGCTTGATCCGCTCTCTCAGCTTGCAGCTGCGCTGTTTTTAATCCCGTGATATCATTGAACGTTAAAATCCGACCGCCATCTTTACGCGGAAAGGTCGTCGATCTTATCCACCGACCATCCTTAAGACGAATCTCGGTTTCATGAGACTCATTATTTTCATATTTTGCTTTAATGATTTGCCGAATTTGCGCGGGGCTAAACCCCTTGAGAGAATCAGAATTTGAGACGGCGCCAATCTTCATAAGTTCGTTGAATAGAACGTCATATTTTTTCCCAACGAGGGAAAAATCGCTTTCAAATCCAAAAACGTTATTCAGACCTTTATTCTCAAAGACGAAGACGTCGTCTTTTAAAACGACGAAGGCGCCATCGATTGTATCAAGGCCGTCGATCAGGATTTCATTAAGCTCTACAATTGCGGCAATATCAGCATCGCTGTTCCCCGCTTTTTTTCTCAGTTTATTCACACATTTGCCCCAATTTTCTTGTCGAGAATATATTGGACTTGGTAACCCGAGAGATTTGGAACGCATATTTACCCCAAATCGCCAAGATTAAATCCGGCCATAGGACTGTTATTCGATATCCTTAAATTAGCATTAAATAACACCTTAGATATTCATTTGCAGAGTCAAATGACCGTCTCAGGCCTAAATCCGCCTAGCCAAAAATGGTAGGAAATTGGGCGGGAGTTAAAGGGCGAGGCTCATAAAGCGGCTCTCCATTGGATTATCATAATATTTTTCGATATCTTGAAAGCCTAAGGCTTCATAGACAGCATTCGCATGGGTCAAACCGTAATCCGTATCAAGATAGATATTTTTATATCCAAGGCTGCGCGCCTTTTTAACAACTGCCGCGCTGAGCTTTAAACCTAACCCATGGCCACGGGCTTGCGGGCGGCAATACAGGCGTTTTAATTCGCAGATACCAGGCTCAAAGGGTTTTAATCCGCAGGCCGCGACAGGCTCACCGTTGAGCTGGCCTAAAAACAAGGCATCATAGGTTTGAGGAAAATCTGCGAATTCTTTTTCGGTCCCTTGAAAGGATAAATCTTGACCTAGATAGTGTTCCACAAAATCCAGATATTCGAGAAATATCTCCCGAACCGCATTTATATCTATTTGGGTTTTAACCTGAATGACATGAAGCTCTGTCATGGGCTAGGCTCTGTTTAAGCGCCGCTCGCGATTTCTAATCTTCGCACGAGGTCATCTGATATTTGTCCCGTTTCCGGCAAGCCGTTCACAGATTCAAATGACTTAATAGCCTTACGGGTCTTGGACCCAATAATCCCATCTGGCGTACCGACATCATACCCTAATTCGCCAAGGAGCGTTTGCGTATCTCGTATTTTTGTAATCTCGACAGCGGCCTGCTTTTCATTCCGAGCTTTCTTGGTCCATGGCACATCTCGGAAGACGCCATTTGCGGCTTCGTCAACGGGTTTTGGATTAAACCTATCCGCGCGCGCTTTGATATCGGCAATGGTTTTAGCATCAACTTGTCCGCCCAGAACCCTGATCCTATCGGGCGCGCCTTGGTCGCCTTGGCGGGCCGCAATGTGATACCAGAATAGCGCCGTATCAAGATCTGCCGGAATGCCTTCATTCCCTTCGCGAAGGAAAGCGACATTAAATTGACTATCGACGACCCCGCGTTCAGCGGCTTTCGTGAACCACTCCAAGGCAGTGCCAATATCGCGGTCCAAACCACCCTGCCCATAAGCATAGTAATTTCCAAGATCATGCATTGCGATACGATTGCCGCCGGCTGCTGAGCGTTGAATTAACTCACGCGCCGTCACGGGATCTTTGGCGACGCCCGTTCCTGATTCATATAATTTTGCGAGGCGATATTGTGCAGCAGGCTGATTTCGATTGGCCGCCAATCGAATGAGACGCGCCCCCTCTTCTGTTTGTCCTGCCCGCAATTGCACCAGGCCTTTTTGGAATTGTGCAATCGGGTTACCAGCGCGCACAGCCGCATCTAATGTATCCTCACCGCCTGCTTCTAAATTCGGGGCCCGCATATCGGAATATTGACCAAGCGGCGGCGTTGCCGCATTTGACTGAACAGTCGGGTCATTAAGCGTACCTAGCGCGGCACTTTGGATATTCCCGTCAGCGGGCTGAATATTCCCAAAAGAAGAAGATATGGCTGGCGCTTCAGTTTGGACTAGGTTTGTATCGCCCTCGCCGCTTCCCAAAATGGTTTTTGCCGCAAGGAGGCCAACGACACTGACGCCGACCGCGAGGGCACCAACGCGCAAATTTCGGCCGGAAATGGCAGGCAGAGGCAAAGATTTACGCTTGCGCTTGATCTCCTCCACGCCAATTCGTTCAGCCCGCATCTCATCCCCTTCAGCATAGGCTGGATCAGCATAGGTCGAAATGGGTAGCGGCGCAGGCATCAAAGGTTCGTCGACCTGCTGGCCTAATTGGACATCGCCCAATTGGACATCGCCTAAATTTACGCTTTGCACCGGATCAAAACCGCCGGCACTTGCCATAGGCGGCGGCGGTGGAGGCGCAGCAACGGTGGGCAGCTCAAGCGCGGCGGGCGGAGCAATCGGCGTCGGCATAGCAATTGGCTGTGCAGGCGGCTCAAATTGGGTTGGAACAAATTCTTGCGGAATATGAGACTTTTCCTCAGCCTTGTCTGAACCTTGGTTTATTTGGGGCGGCGCAGGCACTTCAGGCGCAATTGGCACCTCTGGCACCCTAACGGGCGCAGGGGTCTCTGGGGCCAGGGTGGACGCAATATCTAAGGTCTGGACAGCGGCAGCATATGGGTTCTCATAGGGGTTTTCTGGCACTGCGCTAAGCGTATTAGGCATAGGCACGACATTAATGGGGACCGCAACATTAGCTGGCGGCGCAATATTAACCGGAGGCCGTTCGGGAGTCGGAGGGGATGGAGGGATGGCGGGTTCAGACACCGTCACGCCCGCCATACGCGCATGCATGCGGTCTATTTCATGCTGTAAGTCTTCTATGACCTTACCCATTTGATCAATACGTGGGTCGTCTGAATTTGCCGGCAAATAGGGATTGTGAGCGCGCGCCGCCCGCTCTTCGGGCGACCAATTTGCCGCAATCATTTCTAAAGCCTCGAGGCGCGTAGAAATTTCAGAATGAACAGCCGTAAAGTCGGTTGTTGTTTCTTTCGCAAGGTCGGCCAAGCGCTCTGCCGTTTCGACATCTGAGGTTTTGGCGCGCTCTTCTAAGACGGTCGTAAATTCGGTAATTTTATCGCCAACGGCCGTCAAAGCTGCAGCGGTATCTAATTCCACTTTTTCGACGCGCGTTTCAAAACTCTCGCGGACATTATCTATTTTCGCGTCTAAAGCCGCCGAGCTCGCTTCGCGGGCCTTTGTTTCACTCGTTAATCGCCGTTCAACAGAGGTTGCCAGACCTGCAATATGGCGGTTCAAACGCGCGAGTGCCTCGCGCTGCGTGCTATCTAAACTATCGAGGCGGGCATGCGCCCCTTCAAGTGCCTGTTCTAAGGTTGTCGAATCCGCATTAGAAGCCGTCACACTCGCCAATTCAGACCGCACACCAGCCCGAGCCTCAGCGGCGGCGCGCTCCAAATAGGTTTCCATCCGGATTTCAAGAAGGTTTAAGCCCTTTGTAAGCGCAGACTTTTGAGCTGTCGTGCTCGTCTTTGCCGCCCGCTTTACATCTTCTACAACGCCTTCGAGCGCTTTTATAGCTGTACGATTTTTTGTATCGGCACGCTTTAACCGAGCTTCGATAGATTTCAGATTTTGCGCGAGCTGCGCCGTTGTCATGCGTTTTGACGCAGGTTTCCCCAATGCACTGCCCTTATCCCGGTTGGGAGTAGTCTTGGATGTTTTCGCAGATTTACTCGACATCAGCGCAGTATTCCCCAAAAGGCATGGCCCCATTGCCCAAGAATAGGCACAACTCGGGCTTTGGTTTCACCCTTTAGACCCCGAACGTAGTTAACGCGGCGTTAAATCATTAACCTTTTTGCGGAACGTATCTCATTATTGTCAGTAAAAACGCCAAATAAGGTGTCGAGACGTGAAAATTTAACCCTAACGTTGACGTGAACGTAAGGAATAACTATAGACCCATCATGGACAAGAGACAAAAGGTTCAATGGGGCATTAAATCCTTTGCTGAAATCTTCGATGTGACGCCTCGCACGATCAGATTTTATGAAGACAAAGGCTTATTAACCCCGGCGCGCGCGAATGGCGTTCGCGTTTTCAGCCCAGAGGACCGCATAAGGTTTGAGAAAATCATGCGCGGGAAAAGGCTCGGTTTCACCTTGGATGATATCAAGGAGGTATTAGAGGTGACGGACGGCAATGTGACAGACCAGACTGAGCTTTTACGCCGCCGAAAAAATTTTGAAACCGTTATAAATTCCCTAGAACGCCGCCGCGAAGACCTTGATACACTCGCAAATGATATGGCTGAAATATGCAGTGTTATTGACAAATACCTAGAAAATGTCACTGAAAGGGACGGAGTTTTCGACTTGGCGGAAGCCTATGAGGCTAAATTTGCTCAAACGCCCTTTGTCGAAGAAACGATAGACGATTTTAACCCCATGCCTCGTGACCAAAGCGTCATGACAAATAATATACAGTAGAGGACCTTAGACATGCCTATTTATAATGCACCCATACGCGACATGAAATTCGTCATGCAGGAGGTCCTCGATGTGGGTCAATTGACCCAATATGACAGATTTGCTGAGGCGGATACAGACACGCTAGACGCGATTCTGGAAGAAAGCGGCAAATTCGCATCTGAGGTCCTCACCCCGCTGAATGTTGTGGGTGATCATGAAGGCTGTAAGCGCCATGACGATGGGTCGGTCACAACGCCCACAGGCTTTAAAGACGCCTATAAGCAAGTCGTCGAAAATGGCATGATGGGCCTCGCCCATAGTCCTGAATATGGGGGCATGGGCATGCCGGGCGTCTGGCATATTGCGGCAGGTGAAATGCAATCTGCGTCCAACATGGCCTTTGCCATGTATCCGGGCCTGACCAACGGCGCGAGTAAAGCGATTGAAA
>CAZNXP010000113.1:0-6612 GCA_964576955.1 uncultured Algimonas sp. | reverse complement strand
AATATCGCTCAGGTCAATATTGCTCAGACGTCGCCTTTATGGTCGAAGCGCCTGTATTCCACGTCAATGGAGATGATCCAGAAGCCGTTGTTTTTGCGGCGCGCGTTGCAACGGAATATCGCCAAAAATTCGGCAAAGACGTTGTCCTCGATATAATCTGTTATCGACGTTATGGGCATAATGAGGGCGATGATCCCTCCTTCACGCAGCCATTGATGTATCAAGCCATTGGAAAACGGCCATCAACGCGCAAGATTTATGCGGACCGCCTCATTGCTCAAGGCGATCTTACCGAAGCTGAAGCCCAGCAGCGTATGGATGATTTCTACGCGAAATTGGACAAGGATTTCGAGGAAGCCAAATCCTATGAAACAAAACAGCCGGATTGGTTGCAAGGCGTATGGCAAGGCATTTCTTTGCCGACTGAAAAAAATGGAAAACGACGGGCGGATACCGCTGTTGAGATTGACCAATTAAAATCCATTGGGTCGCAGATTGTTTCTGTTCCTAATTCTCTCAATATGCACCGCACGCTCAAACGGATTATCAAGGCGCGGGCGGATAAAATTGAGTCAGGCCGAAATATTGATTGGGGTCTTGCAGAACATCTGGCCTTTGGCACGTTGATTTCAGAAGGTCATCCTGTGCGCCTCTCAGGCCAGGATTCAGAGCGCGGCACATTCTCACAACGTCAATCCAATTGGATTGATCAGGTAACAGAAGAGAAATATTGCCCGCTCAATCATATCGCCGAAGCCAATGAATATTATCAGGTGCTAAACTCGCATCTTTCAGAAGAAGCTGTACTCGGCTTTGAATATGGATTCTCAACAGCTTCCCCTAAAGCGCTAACAATTTGGGAAGCGCAATTCGGCGATTTCGCCAATGGCGCGCAGGTTATGGTGGATCAGTTCATCAGTTCCGCTGAGCAAAAATGGCTGCGTATGTCCGGCCTCGTTATGCTTTTGCCCCATGGCTATGAAGGGCAGGGACCAGAACATAGTTCCGCGCGTCTTGAGCGTTATCTGCAAATGTGCGCCGAAGATAATATGCAGGTCACGAATATCTCGACGCCCGCCAATTATTTCCATGCTTTGCGCCGTCAGGTGAAACGCAATTTCCGCAAGCCGCTCATAAATATGAGCCCGAAATCACTTCTGCGCCACAAGCTCTGTGTCTCAACCTTTGAGGAAATGGGGCCGGGAAGTGAATTTCATCGTCTGCTTTGGGATGATGCGCAATTTAACCCCGAAGTGAGCCAGCTTAAATTAGCGGCGGATAGTAAGATTAAGCGCGTCATTTTATGTTCTGGCAAGGTCTATTATGACCTGTTTGAAGCGCGTGAAAAACTCGGCCGTAATGATGTATATTTGCTCCGCGTCGAGCAGCTTTATCCTTATCCGGATGACGCTGTCCAAGAAGAGCTGAGCCGATTTAAAAATGCCGAGATGGTGTGGTGCCAAGAAGAGCCAAAAAATATGGGCGCTTGGTCCTTTATTAACCCGTTCATTGAAGAAAGCCTCGAAGCGATTGGTGCAAAACATACGCGTCCCCGCTATGTTGGCCGTCCAGCGGCGGCGTCCACCGCAACGGGCATCAGTACGAAACATAAAAAAGAACAACAAGCCATCATCGATGGCGCGTTCGCGAAATAGACGTCTAGTTAGGAAAACCCATGACAGATATCAAAATTCCAAATGTCGGCGAGAGCGTCAGCGAAGTCACCATTGCCCAGTGGTTCAAAGCCGTTGGCGATGCAGTCAAAAAAGATGAGCCGCTGGTTGAGCTTGAAACAGATAAAGCGGCGCAAGAACTCGTTTCGCCTGAGGACGGCGTGTTGGAAGAAATCCTCGTCGCCGAAGGCGATAATGCGGAAGTTGGAAAGTTGATAGCGCGTTTGGGTTCTGGTGCTGGCGCGAGCGCAGCTCCAACTGCGGCTCCAGCCAAAGCGGCTCCAGCGCCTGCCGCCGCGCCTGCGGCGTCTGGCTCTGCGATGAATATTGATGTGCCAAATGTCGGCGAGAGCGTCTCGGAAGTCACGATTGCTTCATGGATGAAACAGCCAGGTGATGCGGTCGCAAAGGACGAAGCGATTGTTGAGCTGGAAACAGATAAGGCTGCGCAAGAGCTCGTCGCGCCTGAAGCGGGCGTCATGGGCGAAATCCTAGTCGCCGAAGGCGAAGTTGCGAAAGTGGGTCAAACCATCGCAACCCTAATGGCGGGGGCTTCTGGCGGTAGCAGCGCCTCTACGGCACCAGCATCCACGCCAGCGCCTGCAGCAACGGCGTCTGGTGATGCGATTATCATGCCCGCGGCAGCAAAGATTATTCGCGATAATGGTCTGGATGCCTCCTTGATTAAAGGGACAGGCAAAGGCGGCCGTATTTTAAAAGCCGATGCCCTCGCGGCTGTAGCCAACCCGCCGAAAGCGGCGCCTGCGCCGGCTTCCGCGCCAAAGGCAAAACCACCTGCACCAGCTGCGCCAAAAGCGCCGCGTGATACTGGTCCTCGCGAAGACCGCGTGCGTATGACGCGTATTCGCCAGACCATCGCGCGCCGTCTGAAAGACGCGCAAAATACGGCGGCTATGCTGACGACATATAATGAAGCGGACATGACCGCGATTATGGATATGCGCAAACAATATAAAGAGCTGTTTATCAAACGCCACGGTGTCAAACTTGGCTTTATGTCCTTCTTCGTAAAGGCCTGTGTCCAAGCGTTGAAAGATGTGCCTTCCGTGAACGCGGAAATCGACGGCACGGATATCATCTACAAAAATTTCTATGACATCAGCATTGCTGTCGGCACAGATAAAGGTCTTGTTGTCCCTGTTTTGCGCGATTGCGATGAGCTCTCTTTGGGCGGTATCGAAAAAGGCATTGGCGCGCTTGGAGCCAAAGCTCGCGACGGACAGCTCTCTATGGCAGATATGTCTGGCGGAACTTTCACCATCTCTAACGGCGGTGTCTATGGCTCGCTGATGTCGTCGCCGATTTTGAACCCGCCGCAATCCGGCATTTTGGGGATGCATAAGATTGAGAAACGCCCCGTTGTCGTCAATGATGAAATTGTAATTCGTCCGATGATGTATCTCGCTCTGTCTTATGATCACCGGATTGTAGACGGCAAAGAGGCCGTAACTTTCTTGGTTCGCGTCAAAGAATGTCTCGAAGATCCGGAGCGGATGCTTCTCGATCTCTAAAGCTATTGGCGGGAGTTCGTCAGTTAGAGTCGACAGATACGAGATTTTGGCATAATCTCTTCTCAAAAAGGGGAGAGATATGTCTGATAATTATAGTATAAAACCATCTGTGGTTTTTTGGGTCATGGGGATTTTATTCCTGCTTTGGGGCCTCATGGGCTGCGGTATTTATCTGATTGAAGTGATGATGTCTGATGAGGCCTATGCAGAGGCTTACGGCGAAGACTTAGCAGCTGTTCGGGATATTCACCCAGTTTGGGCCGTCGCGGCTTTTGCAAGTGCTGTGTGGAGTGGGCTTCTTGCTGCCATCTTATTTCTGCTGCGAAAGCGTTTGAGCGCTGGAATTTTCATATTCTCCTTGGTGGCTGCAATCATTGGCTTCATTCCGACTTTCACAAATTCCGTTCTAAGAGAGGCCGCGGGACCAAGCTTTTGGATTATGCCTGTAATTGTCGTCGTTTTGGGCTCATTTGAAGTCTGGTATTCACGAAAGCAGAACGCAAAGGGAATTTTGCGTTAAGCCACTGTTGACCGACTGTTTGGTCGGGCCTATCTGTCCTGTTCGATATTCAATTTTCTGACAGGACATTCTCATGGCAGACCAATATGACGTCATCATTATCGGTGGCGGACCCGGCGGTTATAATTGCGCAATTCGCTGCGGCCAACTCGGCCTAAAGGTCGCGTGTGTGGAAACGCGTAAGACGTTAGGCGGAACATGCCTGAATGTCGGCTGCATCCCGTCCAAAGCTTTGCTTCATTCCACCGCCTTGATGGAAACTGTCCAAAAGGACTTTCCAGCGATGGGCCTCAAAGCCAGCGTGAAGGCGGATGTGCCGGCTATGATTGAAGCCAAGAATAAGGTCGTGACCGGCCTGACCCAAGGCATTGAATATCTCTTCAAGAAAAATAATGTCGAGCACATCAGGGGCTTTGGTAAAATCAAAGCCAAAGGCGAAGTCGAAGTGGGCGGTGAAGTCTATAAGACAAAAAATATCGTTATTGCGACAGGCTCCGAAGTGGCAAATCTTCCGGGTGTTGAGATTGATGAGAAAACCATCGTCTCCTCAACGGGCGCTTTGGATTTGCAAAAGGTTCCAAAGAACCTCCTCGTCATTGGCGGCGGCGTCATTGGTCTTGAGCTTGGTTCCGTTTGGCGGCGTTTGGGCGCAAAGGTCACAGTCGTCGAATTTATGCCTTCCATCATGGTCAATTCCGATAAGGAAATTCAAAAAGCCGCGCTGCGTATGTTCAAGAAACAAGGTATGAAATTTGAGCTGTCTCGCAAGGTCATGGGTATTGAAAAATCCAAATCAGGCTTAAGCGTCAAAACCGAAGCCGCAGATGGCGGCAAGCCAAAAGACATCGACGCTGATGTCGTCCTCGTTTGTATTGGCCGCAAAGCTTATACGGAGGGTCTGGGTCTCGAGAATGTCGGTATCGAAACAGATAATCGCGGCCGCGTTCCGCATGATCATTGGAAAACATCCGTCGACGGAATTTGGGCGTTGGGCGATGTTATCGACGGCCCTATGCTCGCCCATAAAGCCGAGGAAGAAGGCGTGGCTGTGGCCGAGTCGATTGCGGGTCAATCCGGTCATGTGAATTATGCCGTTATTCCCGACGTGGTCTATACCCATCCTGAAATCGCCTCTGTGGGCCAGACGGAAGAGCAGCTGAAAGAAGCGGGCATTCCGTTTAAGCGCGGGAAATTTCCTTTCACCGCCAACTCGCGGGCGCGCTGTAATCATGAAGCCGAAGGCTTTGCGAAAATCCTGGCTCATGCAGAAACAGATGAAATTCTTGGCGCGCATATTCTTGGCCCGCTCGCAGGTGACCTCATCCATGAAGTGACTGTCGCGATGGAATTTAAAGCGGCCAGTGCAGATCTCGCCCGTACATGTCATGCTCATCCAACGGTGTCCGAAGCCGTTCGTCAGGCCGCGATGGACGTCGAAGGCTGGGCCATGCAAATGTAGTTCGGTTATCTTTTCGTCAGCTCGTCGTTGTGCCTGCTCGGCGGTGGTTACCCACCGCCTTGCGCGTCACGCCTAGAGCTGACAAAAATCTAATCCGAACTATGTACATTCCCCCGCTAATTAGGCGGGTTTTTTCTTGTCTTAATATAAAGTGCCAAGGGCTTCCGCTTTATAAGCCTTGAGTTCATCGAAGCGGCCCGCTTTGACTTTGCTTGCCCAATGCGGGTCTTGTAGCAGGGCGCGGCCGACGGCGACGAGGTCAAATTCGCCTTTTTCCATGCGCTCAAATAGCTCATCTAACGAGGCGGCTTCTGCGCCCTTACCTTGGAAGGCTTCGAAGAAATCGCCGTCTAATCCAACTGAACCAACGGTAATGGTTGGCAGCCCTGTGAGTTTCTTGGCCCAACCCGCAAGATTTAAAGAACTATCTTCAAACTCCGCTTCCCAAAAACGGCGTTGGGAGCAATGTAAAACATCCACGCCAGCCTCGACAAAGATCTTGAGAAAGCGCTCTAGCTTTTGCGGCGTATCTGCGAGTCGCGCGGCGTAATCCTGCTGCTTCCATTGCGAAAAGCGTAATATAATCGGCATATCCTCGCCCACGGCTTTACGGCATTCACGGATAATATCTGCGGCAAATGTCGCGCGCTGCGTGAGACCGCCGCCATATTTATCTTCGCGTTGGTTCATCACGTCCCAGAAAAACTGATCGATGAGATACCCATGCGCGCCGTGAATTTCGATGGCGTCAAAGCCTAGGTCTTTCGCAGATTTGGCTGAGCGGGCGTAGCTATTGACCATATCCGCGACCTCTTCATCATTTGGCGCGGGCAGGACTGATTTTCCCGTATGGGTGATGCCAGAGGGGCTATCCGATTGCGCGTCAGGGTAATGACCCGTGCCAGCTTTTCGGACCATACCGACATGCCAAAGCTGCGGCGCAATTTTGCCGGGCGTGTCTGCCACGGCGTCGGCAACAGCTTTCCAGCCCGCAAGAGGGGCCTTGCCATAAAACTTTGGGTAATTTGGGTCGTTGCTTGACCCTGCACGGTCAATAACTGTGCCTTCGGTCAAGATAAGACCGACATCGCTTTCCGCGCGGCGTTTATAATAGGCGGCAACATTTGCGCCTGGTACGCCGCCCGGCGAAAAAGCACGGGTCATGGGGGCCATAACAATACGGTTTTGCAGGGTCAGTCCGCGAACGGAGAAGGGGGTGAAAAGTGTATTTGCCATGTCAGTCTCCGAAGGATGAGACACTGACATGGCGTTTTTAGATAGTTTTCTCAACCATCCGAAATCGAATGGCCGAGCAATGATTTCATTGCGTCCAAATAGGTAATCCAAGCTTTTCGGCCCGAAGGCGTTAAATACACAAGGGTTTGCGGACGTTTCCCATTATAGCCTTTTTCTTGGCGCACATATCCA
>CAZNXP010000112.1:0-6613 GCA_964576955.1 uncultured Algimonas sp. | reverse complement strand
ACCACTGTCACGATTGATTGTTCGGCAGAGGCATTACCTGTCGAGGGCGCCACGAAACCCCGCAAGGATTTTTCAGGTTGAGCTTTTGAGAAAACAAGAAACGTAGCCCCGGGAGTGAGTTGAAGCACTTCTTCAACGGATTCAATTTTTTGATCGGCTATAAAATCCTTACTCAAAACTCCAATTGAAAGCGGTGCATCATTAATACTCTCTGATGTACGGCGAGCGGTAATGATGATTTCGTCAAGGCCTGAATTGGAATTATTGGCTTGAGTGTCAGACTGCGCTTGCGCAATTGAACCACTGCAAACGCCTCCAGCTAATAAAGCTGAAAATGAAATACCTTTGACTAATTTATTAAGTTTCATATTTTCTTCCCCTTGCTAATGACATAGCAATTTCTAAATCCGCGCCCCATTGATATGAGGCTAAATTCACTGCAAACGTTTGCATTATGAAATTCTATATTTTGCGCAAACGTTTGCACTATTGCTACGATATGAGTTATGGAAAGGCAACATAAACCGTAAATAAAACTACGATAGCTGTAACCATAGGGTAAGTATGACAATCCAATTATTAAAAAATGTTAAAAAACAATCATATAAAGGTCTTTTCCTGACCGCACTTGCTTGCGGTGTCGTGCCTTTGCAAAGTTGCGAAAATACCACAACGGAACAGAAAAATGATGTTGCGGTACAGGAAAAGCCAGTGCGAGCCCATTCCATAACCAAAGGGCGTGCAATTACTAATGTAAAAGATGTGTTTAAATGTGACGTTCCGGGATGGCGCGTGACGGCTGAAGGAACCTTAGTGGGAGATGATGGCCGTGAATGGGTTGTTCCGGCAAAATCATCATATCAAACCGGATTGAAAGCGACTGATTTATTCAATGAATGTACCGGAGTGCTATTGGAAAATGAGGATGGCCTTGCTGTTGATGAAGTGCCCATCATAGAAATTGATAGCGACGGTGAAGTCGTGACTGGATATTTCTTTGGCGATAATTATTTCGAGTTTTTTGTAAATGGCAAACTCGTAACTGTGGATCCGATTCCCTATTGGCCATTTAATACCTCTGCCATTCGGTTTAAAGCGAAGCGTCCATTTGTTATGGGGGTGAAGATGATAGATTGGTCTGAAAACTTAGGGCTAGGTTCAGAATTAATGCGGGGTGTTCCTTTCCATACAGGTGACGGTGGGTTCGTCGCAATTTTTAAAGATAAGGATGGCTCTGTTATAAGCTCCACCGATAGTAGTTGGCGGGTGCAACCTTATTATATTTCCCCGCTTTTGGACCCATCTTGTGTGCAGGCCGATAGAACATCAAAAAGCTGCACAGTTCCGCCTAAATCGGATGCAGAGAGTGCCTATGGTGTTCATTGGGACGTGCCGGAGAATTGGGGCTTAGAAAATTTCGATGATGGAGCTTGGCAAAACGCGACCCTTTACACTAATGAAGATATTGGCGGGTCAATTCAGAGACCGGCCTATCAGAATTTCACAGGATTATTTGATAATCCAGCGCATGATGCCGAGTTTATTTGGTCTGAAAATCTGCTACAAGATAATCTCGTGCTCGCCCGCAAAATTATTGAGTAACGTTTAGGGATTTATCTCATTTGACAGGATCGTTCTATTTCCTGTCAAATCGCCGATCTCGATACCATTAATAATCCCAATATTGGCAATCGCAACTTGACCAGTTTCTAGCTCTCGCATTGTGAAAATTGGCCCGCCCGGTGATACGAGAGTTCTGTTTCCAGTCTCTCTATCCACGTGTATGACGCCTTCGCCGTCCCCCACATAAATCTCGCCCCCTAGCAATTGAATGCCCCAGGGCGACCCAAGTTCGATGCCCTCTCCGCGGCCATCATTAGAGGAGATAATACGGCGGTTTCCGTTTCGGTCGATTTCAACAACGGCTTGCAATCCAATGTCTGCTACATAGACTAACCCTTCAGGGCTAACATCAATACCAAAAGGATTATTGAGCGGCGGGCCATCTCCTCGCGGTGTATCCGTAATTGCGCTAGAATAAATGCGCCGATTTCCAGTTTCAAGGTCGACCTCAAAGATCGCATCCAGATTGAAATCCCCAGCAAACAAGCGGCTGGCATCTAGCGGGTCCTTTTCGAGGCTACGTGTGCCAAGGGGAGGGCCGTCGCCATGCCCAGCCTGAGTGGACGTCGTCAAAAACTTTCGATTGCCCGTTTTGCGGTCTACATAAAGCACCGATTGCGAGCTAAATTCTGACAAGGCTAATGTATCGGCGTCCAGTTCTAGAACAGATACGGGCCCATTTAAATTTGGCCCAGTGCCTTTGCCGCGGCCAGAAAGTAGGGTGCGTTCACCCGTTTTTCCGTCCACGATATAAAGGGCTTCACCGCCAAAATCTGCCGCGGCATAATTTCCGTCGGAGAGATATTCAATTCCGCGAATTTGGCCAAATCCCTTGACGGGCGTAACGGAAAATTCTGTGCGTTTTCCGTCTAAGTCAACGAAAATAACGCCGGGGGCTCCAAAGTCCGTGATCATATATCCGTCATCGACCACCTGGATGCCATGTGGGTTTAGCATATTGAAACCAGAACCGGATTGCTCGCCGTAACTCCTTGAAACAGCGACCCGTTTACCCGTTACAAGATTGACCGCGAAGACAGCTTCTTGAGCCAAGTCTAGAACGAGAATATCTTTTTTATCACGGGAAATAGAAATATCGGTTATTGAGACAAATGGAGGTCCGTCCCCGATAATTTGATCTCCATGGCTTTGAGAAATAATTGTACGTTTCCCAGTGGTTGGATTCACCCGGACGATTGTACCTTGTCCAAAGTTCCCCATGATAATGTCGCTCTCTCCATTTTCCGCATCGGGATGCGCCACAACGTCAACTGATCTAGGGTCATTGTAAAAGACATCATTATCTTCTGGGACGGGAATAGCGGTGACTTTGCCTGTGTCGGGGTCCATCAGAACTGGCCCAACAACGCCGCCATCTTCTGGACTGCCGGTGTCGGCAATCACAATCATGCGTTTCCCATTTACGATACCTTCCGTAATGCCAAAAGGTTGCCGAATTTGAAACTCGCTTTCATCGCTGACGACGGTTCGCGCGCCCGTTACTGTGTCGATTTCATAGACATTGTTGAAAACCAGATCAGACACAAAAATCCGGCCATTTGGTAGAATGGCCACGCCTGCGGCTTGCGAAAATGCAGGGCCTTGATCCGAATTATTGTTATCTGAGAGAAGTTGGCGGTCGCCCGTTTGTCGATTAATACGAACGATGTGTCCTGAGCTGAAATCAGCAACGATAATATTTCCATCTGGTTCTTCGCCAACGGCTCGTGGGTTGTTAAAGAATACGGCACCGTCTCCCGCGCGGCCATTTTGATCAGGGCTTACGGCTCCAGTGCTATGGCCGTTATGCAGACTATCTAGCTTTGGTGTTTGAACCTCACTGCTACACCCTAATAATAGGGCACAAGTCAAGGTGAGGGCGTAAATTGAACCGGTCCTTAATGAAGATTGGAATGCCTGATTTCTTTTTTTCATGATTCAACTTTCCTGGGCTGGCGACGCATTTACACCTTTTGATGGGCGGTAGCTCCAATTTGCGCAAACGTTTGCATTGCTTGTTATACTCAGTTAAACTAAACATCAATACTGCAATTTTTAGCTCGAGTAATTTCCTATGGATTATAATTATAAACGCTTCAAAACATCCAATTATGACTATGAAAAATTCCCTGGGCCTAAGGCTGGGGAGACCATGCTGGATTTCAAATTGCATGATATGGACGGGAACCCCGTAAATCTGAGCGATTACAAAGGGCGTTGGCTGGTTCTTGAGACAGGCAGCTTAACCTGCCCCATGTATGTTAAAAACATCAAACCGATTGATAAGTTGAAAGAGAAATATCCAGATGTGGAGTTTGTCGTCGTATATGTGAGAGAAGCTCATCCTGGCTCGCGTAGAGGGTCTCATGAGGACCTCGCCCAAAAAACGCAAATGGCAAAAGAGGTGCAATCTGATTATGGGGAAACGCGAAAGATACTAGTCGACAATGTTGATGGCGATATGCATCAAGCTTACGGCTCTTTTCCGAATATGATTTATATAATTGATCCAGAGGGCACGGTTGTTTACCGATGCGACTGGTCTTTCGCCAAACATATTGACCGAATTTTACAAGACCGTCCTAATATCGACCCAAGCGAACGTGTTCAGATAATCACAGCTGCGCCTTGGATTATGATTCCCGTGACTCTGAAAGGCGGATGGGATGCACTTTGGGATCTCGTCATTGCACTGCCGGGGATTCTTATTGGGCATTTGAAAGTGGATTTTGCACGTTGGTTCGGACCAAAGTCAGAATCCTAATCGCAAATTGTTCCAATGAACTAATATCTATCCTCGCGAATTAGCTAGGCATACCTAAGTGATTGGTTTGATACATCAGGGTAAAACGGAGAATACCCATGGATGAACCAAACCGAATAGAGCGCCTCGTGGGTGAAGTTATTGGTCTTCATATTCTGGTCACAGCGTTAGTTGAAAAACAAGGCGGGATAGAGTCCTTACGAGAAGAGGTGATGCAGGGAGCAGAGGCTTATGAAGTGCGTTCAGATACCGTGGAAGGTGCTGACCGAATTAAAGCTTGCAGTATCAATATGTTGCGGAACTTTCCTGACTCAATGGATGAAAAAATTACTTAAACTCAGCTTGTGACCGCCTAGGATATAAGTCAGCTATACGAGGCCATGATTAACTGTAACATGCAAAGGCATGAGTAATCATGATCGCAAATTTTGGGAGACAAAATATGAAGAGGCAGGGTGGATGTTTATGTGGTCAGGCCCGATATGAGATATCTGGAGAGCCCTTGGCAGTCGTCATTTGTCACTGTAAAAATTGTCAAAAACAAAGCGGTAGTACATTTTCAATCAATATAATTGGGCAATCAGAGCAGATAGAAATTCAAGGAAATCTATCTACCTATGCGGATACGAACGATTCAGGTGATCCCGTAAACCGAAATTTCTGCGAGAATTGTGGGTCTCCAATTTTTTCAGAAATCCTCTCGCAAGGCAATTTGATTGCCCTAAAAGTAGGCACACTTGATGATACGAGCGATATAGAACCGCAAACTCAATTTTGGTGCATTAGCAAACAAAATTGGCTGTCCTTAGACACCAAAATGCCAGCCTTAATGCGCAACTCATAATAGGCTGAAATTGGCATGAAAAATTATGTAAAAGGTAAGTCTATTATTATCACGGGGGCGGGCAGCGGGTTTGGACGTCTCGTTGCGCAAAAGGCTATTGCGCTTGGGGCCTCCGTAACCTGTGTCGATATAAACAGCGATGCGTTGAAAGAAACGGCTGAATTATTGGCTGGCAATAAAGATAAGGTCGTAACAGTTGTCGCTGACGTTGCGAAGGCAGCGGATATGAAAAAGGCTGCAGCTGACAGCATCGCGGCTTTCGGTAAAATTGACGTCATTTTAAATAATGCGGGAATTATGCCTTTGGCCTTTTATGCGGATCATGAAGCGGCATTAGAGCGCTGGCATGATTGCATTGATATTAATTTTAAAGGTGTGTTGAACGGCATTGCCTGCGTATTTGACCATATGATGTCGCGCGGCCAAGGACACGTTATCAATATGTCCTCAATATTCGGAAATTACCCTGTTGCGGGTTCTAACGTTTATGCGGCAACAAAAGCCGCTGTGAATTTTTTATCTGAGTCTTTACGCGTCGAGGCTCACGGGACAATCAAAGTCACAACCATTCGTCCGACCGGAGTTTTATCAACGGGCTTAGCGCAAAGCATGATAAATCCAGCGGCTGCCGTAGGCATTTCAGGTCATAATGGTGAAACCCAGAGGGCTCTCATGTCGAAATTAATGGAGGGGACATTGGACCCACATTATCTTGATGCAGAGCAGGCAGCCTATATGTCCTTAGACCCTGAATATGTTGCAGACCAAATCATACATGTTATTAATCAGCCGCAAGGTGTCTCGCTAGGTGATGTGACGATTAGAGCAACTGGCGACCAGTATATCTTATAACTGAAAACTGGTTCCAATACTTGATTAGCTTTAGTCAATTTGGCCCAAGGGCATTCCAATGACTTTAGCGATACTCTTGTGAACGCCATGTAGGGCAATTTCATTTGCGCCAATAACGATGTGAAAGTCTTTCGGGGCGGTAAGTAGGTTCGCATAGCCGTTAGAGGCCACACGGTAGTCCTCGTCCACAACAACAGTCGCCGTCATGTCATAGGTGGCTTCGCAGGTCTTTCTGTGTTTTTCGTCTTCCACGCCGAAAGGTGCGTAAACTCCGAAATGACATTTTGTTTTTCCTACGCCGTCAGGAAATAATCTGAAAACCTGCGTGAAAAATACGCCCGGTTTGATAGCGCCGAAATAAATCACCGTATTTGGGAAGAGGAAATGGACCCCGCTATAAATCGTTTCGGGCCAGTCTTTTTCATTTTTATCGACCAAATCTCCGATATAAAATTTCGGATATTCCACACGGTAATGATGTCCGAATTCTTCAAAGACGCATTTGTCGTTATAATTCACCTTGGCGATTG
>CAZNXP010000111.1:0-6615 GCA_964576955.1 uncultured Algimonas sp. | reverse complement strand
TCATTAAAATACCCTTCCAAAAAACTCTGCGCACACAATTTTGATCCCTAGGAGCACAGTTGTACCGTTGCGTATGACAGAACCTTCATAAAACTCAAGCTCCTTGATACAGCTGTTTGAAAACATTTTTTATGTGTGTGCTTCGTGCAACACATGGATTATCCAACTTCATTGATGACTTTACAGTTCTACCCAACAGCACCTATATGTTATGATTAAAGTCCACGGCCCAAAATTTACTACGATTGCACCTTATGCTCAAATTCATCTCTATACCGACCGCTGCATTTGCGATTGTGTTTCTAGGCAGTCAAAATAGCCATGGTCAGAGTACAAGCAGCCCAAGCAGCTTATCGGAAATATATGCCTGTGCGGGTATCGCCGACTCTACCGCACGCTTAGCTTGTTACGATGCAAGTGTAGGCCGGCTAGAAACCGCTGAAAAAAGCGGAGATATTGTGACTCTCAGCAGATCAGACATTAATCAGGCCAAAAAAGATAGTTTTGGCTTTCGGAATGATCAAGCTTCGACAATTGATTTACTGACAAAAAGCGAGACACCGACAAAATCAACTGAATTCACAAAGCCGGATGCAAAGATAAATGACAAGCAAGCTAAAAAGAAAAACAAAAAGGCTCTAAAAAAGGCCGAAAAAGCTAAAAAGAAAGCCGAAAAGGCTAAAAAGAAAGAGCAGACAGCCAGCCTAGACGTTGAAAATCTAGATCAAGTTAGGTTGGAAATTGCTCAAACAAAAACATTTGGATATGAAAAGACTCGGTTTTTTCTGACGAATGGTCAAGTCTGGGACCAAATTGATAGTGTCAAAGTTCGTGTCCCAAGGGTTAAGGATGGAAATCCAAATGTCGCAGAGATTAAAAAAGCTGCTTTGGGGAGCTTTTTCTTGCGTATAAATGGTAAAGGGCGCGCCATTAGAATTAGGCGCAAAAAGTAAAATCACATCGACCAGTGTCCGTTTTTTCAGATTTTGACTGGTCTTGGCGCGGTGTTCGTGTGCGGGAAACGCAAGCAGAGATCGCTTTTACGCCTGCCTTAGTCCGAGACGTTTGGCGAGGCGGATACTATATATTACGTGAAAAATTGCGGCGGCCGCCGTCTCGGCTGCCGATTCAGCTTGACTACGCCCCACGCGCGCCGCGGCCTTGGTATTTACTTTGGGGCACTCTACGGCAGGCCGGGCTGACGCAAGCCACATCTGGCGAGCCAAATGAGGCGGTTCTGACGGTGCATTTCTCTGACCTCACTCATGTCGAGACGGAACCATCGGTCCACCCCACATTGAACGGCGGATGTACGGACATCTCTAAATCTCATGTGGCGCAAACCTTTCAGGCGATATTTGGATATGCTCTCGCCCTCGACCCTGAGACCTCCACTGAGCCTTTCTTGGAAAAAGGCGAAGAGAACGGCGTTCATGATGCATTAATCCACAAAAGCCCCGTACCTGCCGAGCCTGGCCGCGTATACCAAAAGCTCGTCGACAATAAGACCAAAGACGGAACCGTGTTAGATTACCGTTGCCCGACCGTCTTCGGGGATATCCCATTGGTGTTCTTAAAAGAGCGCCCCGTCGATAGACGCTTCGCAAATCTCAACACCCGCGTGCGCATGACCACCACCGCGGATTGTTTCAGCGCCGAGGAATTATCCAAGATCAAGGCATTTTGCGCTGCCATGAGCCTAGATTGGGGCGGATTGGATATTTTACGGGATGCCAAAGATGGGCGCATATATATTGTCGACGTCAATAAAACGGACATGGGCCCGCCGCTCGCCTTGCCAATCAAAGATAAGTTATCTGCCGTTAAAACCCTTGGCCAAGCCTTAAGAGACGCGCTAATGGAGCGCCTGTAATGGCCATACCTTTTGTAAAATCTTTCGAGTTTGAATATGGCGCCGCCGCGCAGCTTAGCCCGCTTGTGCAGCGCGTCATCGCTGATAATCCCGGTCCGTTCACCTATACGGGAACGGGTGTTTTCATTATCGGCACCGACTCCGTCTGCGTGATAGACCCTGGCCCAACAACGCCTGACCATGTCGCCGCCATCGACCGCGCCTTAGAAGGACGGACGGTCTCCCATGTTTTTGTGACACATCATCATGTCGACCACAGTCCGCTGGCTAAACCGCTGGCGGAGAAACATGGCTGCCAAGTCTATGGGTTTGGCGTCCAGCCTGTGCCCCCTCAGGGCGGAGAAATCCGGTTGGAAGCGGGAGACGATCTATCCTTCAAACCAGATGTCGAAATTCGAAACGGACATGTTGTCAAAGGAGATGGATGGACCTTGGAAGCTATTCATACGCCGGGTCATACCTCTAATCATCTGTGCTATGCTCTGCATGAGGAAAACACCTTGTTTTCAGGCGATCATATTATGGGCTGGTCAACCTCTGTGGTCTCGCCTCCTGATGGACATATGGGAGATTATCTCAACAGCCTGAAAACGGTCTTGGATCGCGACTTTGATATCATCCGCCCAACCCACGGCCCCGCCATCAGAGACGTTCGGGAGTTTGTTCAAGCCTATATTGACCACCGCCTTATTCGGGAAACGCAAATTTTAGACGCCCTCGGAACAGGTCTCGAAAAAATCGGAGATATTGTCGCTCTCCTATATAAAGACATTGATAAGCGTCTTCATCCTGCGGCAGCCCATTCCGTGTTATCACATATGATATATTTACGAGAAACGAACCGCGTCAGCGCAGAGGGACTAGACGGGCTGCGACAGAGCTACCGCCTGAGCTAGATTACTCGGCTAACTGCTCAAGAAAATCGGTAATCCGCACAGCATTCGCACCTAAATCTGACATACCAACGCGCGACAGGGAGCGGACATCCACGATTGTTCCCCCGCCTTCAGAGGCACGCAGACGAATTGTCACGTCATCCTTAAACCCATACCAAAAGGTTGTATCGGTGGCGTCAATTCGGCCAGCCGCCACATCTTCTTCTTTGATCTTCCATCCCAGGGATTTTGCCGTGGCCAGCGCCTCGCCAAAGACGACATCTGGCTGCTCACTTAAAACAAGCGGGCGAATTTGCGGATAAGCTTTTGTTTGCAAGGCAGAGACGAGCTTTTCCGTGGGCGAACCATCGGCCGCCTTAGCAGGGGCTTTTTTTCCTGTGTACTCAACTGGATTTACCCCGTCCTCTGCAGAACGTTCGGCCAAAATGACCTCGCCAAAAACAGGCGGGTTTTGCGTATCCGTTGTGATATCATGAATCACGGGAAGCGTGGCGCCAATTTTAGCGGTTTTCGCAACTTTTGCGCTGCCAAAAACAGCAACAAGCGCAGCAAATCCAGCAATCACAAAACCTTTTCTAGGCTGAACAATCCATGCCATAATAAAGGACGCAATCGCCAGTATCAGGCTCAAACCTAATAATAATGGCCCGACTTTGAAGGTTAAGGTCAAGAGAGAAAGCTTCAAGCTCATCAAGCCAATCTTATATCCAAGGGCCGACAGGATAAATGTAAGGGGCGCCAGGATTGCGACGCCCAATGTCAACCTATTCAGCCATTTTCGAATGGCACGGCGCTTTCTGCCAGCGGGCACGCTCATATCATTTGCAGGAATTGGATCAGCCATAATGCCTCTTTCTTCGGGACCTTCTAAGGGTACAGACGGGCCTTCGTCCAGTCACCCCCCTTTTTCCGTTTGAATAATATCCGGTCATGCAACCGAAAGGCACCGTCTTGCCAAAACTCTATCTCTCTTGGCTCGACGCACCACCCATACCAATGCGGCGGGCGCGGCACCTCCTGACCGGCATATTTGACTTCAACTCTCTCAACAGAATCGACCATCTCCTCGCGAGACCCAACGCCTCGAGATTGCGCGGAGGCCCAAGCGCCAATTTGCGAGCCGCGCGCACGCTGCGCAAAATAGGCATCAGATGTTTCCGCCGACACGGCCTTCACCGCGCCGCGCACGCGAACTTGTCGGTGCCAGCTTTTCCAATGGAAACAGAGCGCGGCTTGGCCCGTCTCAGAAAGTTGCCGCCCCTTAGCGCTTTGACCATTTGTATAAAACACAAAGCCGTCTTCACTGAGCCCTTTGAGCAGAACAATGCGCACATCAGGCAAGCCATCATTGCCGACGGTGGCCAAGCTCATTGCATTGGGGTCATTAGGTTCGGTCTCGCCTGCCCGCGCCAGCCATTTCTCAAACAGGGAGATTGGCTCATCTGCTTCTAGCCAACCCATCTTGCGCGGACCATTATCGAGATATTCCGCGCGGGACGGGGTCGGTGGAATAACGGTTTTACTCATAAAATACTCAAAAAACGAAAAATTAACCATGCTTATTGGTAAGCTATTAAGGCCTAGCTGTTTGATTAGAGAAAATTAAGCATGAATATCAAACATGCGTTAATAGGTGGGATATCCATGACAAGACAACAAGCTCTTCTGACACTCGGCCTGTCCATGACTGCGCGTGAAGGTGACATAAGAGGCGCATGGCGCAAAAAAGCCAAATTCTTTCATCCCGATGCCCCTTACGGAAATGTGACGGCGTTTTTGCAGGCCAAAGACGCCTTTGAAACGCTTATTCCCCCTGCCCCGCAAGCTATTCGTGTCCGCGCTGGCGCGCGCATGTTTTAGGCAGCCCATCCTCAACCAGAAATTCTCCCCTCGTCTAATGATAATGTGATGTGTAATCATTTGCATGTCTCAGATGAGCGCAATAGTTAGCATATTTTGTATTTGGGGAAATCCGCGCCGCCATGACCGTTTTAATTGACAAATCTACTAAGGTAGCTGCCGTCGTACCCGAAAATTATGTCCCGCATCCCAGCGCTGAAAACTGGTCGCGCGAAGCGGTAGAGGCGCTTTTCGCCCTGCCCTTTATGGATTTAATTTTACAGGCGCAGACCATCCACCGCGAACATCATGCGCCCAATGCGGTGCAAATGTCTCAGCTGCTGTCCATCAAGACGGGCGGCTGCGCAGAAGATTGCGGATATTGTAATCAGTCCGCTCATTTTGACACGGGGCTGAAAGCTGAAAAGCTCATTGGCATGAACGCTGTGCTCGACGCCGCAGATAAAGCCAAAACGGGCGGCGCGGGCCGGTTCTGCATGGGCGCTGCGTGGCGCGAGCCAAAAGAACGCGATATGGACGCGCTCTGCGATATGGTTTCCCGCGTCAAAGCCATGGGGCTTGAGACCTGCATGACGCTCGGCATGCTATCCCCGTCTCAGGCGCAAAGGCTGTCTGATGCAGGGCTGGATTATTATAATCATAATATCGACACCTCCCCCGAAGATTATGGCCGCGTCATTTCAACCCGCACATTTGAAGACCGCCTGCATACGCTCAATATTGTGCGTGATAGCGGCATGAAGGTCTGCTGCGGCGGTATCGTCGGTATGGGCGAACAGGCGGAAGACCGCATTGGGCTATTACTCACCTTAGCCAATTTAAACCCCGCACCAGAGTCGGTTCCGATTAACGCCCTCGTCCCTGTACCGGGCACGCCTTTGGGCGAGAGCGAGCCCGTTCATCCCATAGATTTTGCGCGCATTATCGCCGTGGCTCGTATCCTCATGCCGCAATCCCATGTGCGCCTATCAGCGGGCCGCGAAACCATGACCGATGAAGCCCAAGCGCTTTGCTTCTTGGCTGGTGCAAATTCCATCTTTGTCGGCGAGACTTTACTGACTACGGATAATCCATCAGAGACAGAAGATAGGGCTTTGTTCAACCGACTTGGTATTGTCTCGGAATAATCCGACTGCCTAAGGACTCTCTTGTGACGACTATTTTACGGCCAGATCATTTTACGATTGTGACAGAAGACCTCGATGTCACCGAGGGTTTTTACACAAAGATACTTGGTTTCACAGTTGGGCCGCGTCCTGATTTCAGCTTTCAGGGTCTTTGGTTATATGCAAATGAAGCCGCCGTTCTTCATGTGGCTAAAGTTGAACAAATGCCCAACCCACGAAAAGGCGTGCTCGATCACATGGCCTTTCGTGGCGAAGACATAAACGCCCTCCTAGGCAAGCTAACGCAGGCGGGCCTACAATATCGCCTCTCCCGAACCCCTGATCCGTGGGTACAATGGCAAGTCTTTTTCGAAGACCCAAATGGCGCAAAGGTGGAAGTTTGTTTTGACGGCAATGAAGTCTTGAAACCAGAGTATCAAAGCAAACCCTTTACGGTCATATAACCGTGCCTCTATGCAGCGAGAGCACCTGACACATCTTTGATTTCGGGCGGATAGCGCTCTATGACACAGATATAAAGAGGTCAGAGGGAAACAAGATATGCTAAATAAATGGGGCCCATTTTTACTTTCGCTTTGCCTAGGCCTTTGGCTTGCGCTCATTGCCATTCTGCCGCCGTCGCCTAAATCTATAGACGCGCCGCAAGATCAATTCTCCGCTGCCCGCGCGATGGAAGATATTCGAATTATTGCTGCCAAGCCCCATCCCACAGGGTCAGAAGAAAATGCCAAAGTGCGGGCCTATCTTTTATTGCGGCTGAAAGCCCTTGGTTTTGACACCAGCACAAGCATAGGCGAGCTGCCCGAACGGCCTTTGGCCCGGCTTAATAGGTGGAGCGGCGAAGACGCGGCCTCACAAT
>CAZNXP010000110.1:0-6693 GCA_964576955.1 uncultured Algimonas sp. | reverse complement strand
GATATCCCCCGCGCCATAAATCGGCGTTGAGCTATTTCTGCAGTCCAACTGCGTCAATTTGCGCCAGAGATCATTTCTTCCTTGCATCTTCCGCGCCACAAGATGTAGTGGTTTTCGAAGGGGAAAGCGGCATATGTCGCGTTTTGAATGACTATTCAGACGCGAAATTCCGCTATTTCAAGCATTTGGGCTGAGGGCCAACCGATGTTATGTCGGTTTAACTAATCGAATCGAGGGAACGCGCTATGGGCAATTTGGGGAATTTTGAGAAATCTGCATCAGGGCTCCTGCTCCCATCGACGTCTTATAAGCCGTTTCGCTATCCATGGGCCTATGATTTTTGGCAAAAGCAACAGCAAGTCCATTGGATGCCCGAAGAAGTGCCTTTGGGAGAAGACCTAAAAGATTGGTCCATCAACCTCACCGAAGTTGAGAAGAACCTGCTGACACAGATTTTCCGTTTCTTCACCCAATCCGATGTCGAGGTCGGCGCGAATTATATGGAAAACTACATGCCGCTCTTTAAGCCGGTTGAAGTGCGGATGATGCTCGCTGCCTTTTCCAATATGGAGACAATCCATATTGCCGCTTATGCGCTGCTACTCGAAACCATTGGTATGCCCGACAGTGAGTTCTCTGCCTTTATGGAATATGAGGAGATGGCCGCCAAACATGATTATCTCGGCAAATTTGGCGTTGAGACGGAAAAAGATATTCTGACCTCTATGGCCGTCTTTGGCGGCTTTACGGAAGGGCTCCAGCTCTTTGCGTCTTTTGCCATGCTGATGAATTTCCCGCGTTTGAATAAGATGAAAGGCATGGGCCAAATTGTGACCTGGTCTATTCGGGATGAGAGCCTGCACTGCGAAGGCATGATTAAACTCTTCCACACTTTCGCTGCCGAGACGGGCGCGCTGACGAAAGATGTTGAGGATGATATTATTGATTGCGCGAAAACCGTTGTGAAATTGGAAGATAAATTTATTGATCTTGCTTTTGAAATGGGCCCTGTCGAAGGCATGACCTCTGAGGATATTAAACAATATATCCGCTATATCGCCGATTGGCGTTTGGAACAGCTTGGCCTGCCGAAAGTTTATGGCATTGAGGAGCATCCGCTGCCCTGGCTGACAGAAATCACAAATGGCGTTGAACATGCAAACTTCTTTGAAGCGCGCGCGACCGAATATGCGAAAGGCGCGACGCTTGGATCATGGCACGGCGATGAAGGTGTTTGGGATAAATTTGAGAACATTCGGACAGGCGATTCTTTGACAGCGGCGCAATAAATCGCTTGCGAAATTTGCCGGAAGTGGGAGTTGTCCTCAAAATAACGTAAAATTTCTCGCCTTTGTGAGGTCTTTGTTATGTCCTAACGTGAAAATTTCATGTATTAAGGTCGAAACAAATAACAATTAGCTTGAATGACATGTCCCTCCTTTCCTACGAAGACCGAAATATTGATTTTAAAAACATCTATAATTTTCGCGATTTTGGCGGATATCAGGGCGCGGATGGTCGGTCTGTAAAACAGGGTCGCTTGTTTCGCTCCGCTCATTTGGCGGCAATAGACGATGATGAGATTGAAAAGCTCGGCGAGCTAGGTTTGGACCTTGTGGTCGATCTTCGCTATGCGCCTGAACGGAAAAGACAACCCTCGCGCTTGCCAATGCCCGAACCTTACCGTCTTGAATATCCTGACGCAGCAAAGACGAAAAGCGCGAAAGTTGCGCCGCATGAAGCCTTTTTAGAACATAAGCTATATTCCGCCGAAGATGCACATGGCTATATGATGAGCTCCTATACGGCCCGTCCGCAGGATGCGGGATTTAAAGATATTTTAGCCGACACATTGCGCTTTATGGCCAACCCAGAGACGGATGAGGCGGCGGGCCTATTGGTCCATTGCGCGGCTGGTAAAGACCGAACAGGGACATTATGCGCGCTTATTCAAGCTGTGCTTGGCGTCTCCCGCGAAGATATTATTGCAGATTATATGATGACGCTGGACGCCGTTGATATTGACAAGATTATTGTCCCTGCCGCCGAGAAGTTCTCGAAAAGATATGGCCGCCACATTGATGCCAAATCGATTTGGCCGATGTTCGGCGTCGTGCCCGAATTTCTGGAAGCCGCGCTTGGCGGCATGATGGATGAACCCGGCGCGGTCGACCGCTATGTCATTCAAGACATAGGTCTGAGCCAGCAAGAATTAGACCGCATACGTGAGCGCTATTTAGAGAGCTAAGCCTTCCTAGCCTATGGCGCAGTCCCTGCGGTGACAGAACAGCTCACATTGGAAAAATCTGTTGCGCTGCAGTCAACAAGACTACCGGGGCCGGTCTCAATTTGTACCAAATCTGATCGGCGTGGTTTGAGCAAAAATGTTTCTTGCAAGGTCACTGTGGAGTCGATGAAGCGAAACTCCAGCGGTGTATAATTATACTTCACCCGCGTGACGACAACGCCAGAATTTTCATTCAATAATTTAGTGTCCAGGTTGGTTGTATCAAAATTTGCAAAGTTTCCGATGCCATTATTGAGGCGGATGCGGCCTTGAGACTCTGCGGGTTGACCTGCAGCTGGTAAAATAAAACTTTCCATATCGATTGAGACTTGATCGACATCCGGAATGTCCATAACGCGCAGGGCGGCTGCTAAGACTTCTTCAATGTCGGCGCCCAATAATTCTGGTTGTTGGGTGGCTAAATCTCCCGCCACATTGGTGCCATGAGAAATTCTACGGTCGGTACTGATGGCATGGGCGATTTCAGCCAATCCAAAATACATACCAATCATGATTGGCGCAATAATGGCGAATTCGATCGCGGCAATCCCGTCTTCATCATCACGGAAACGACGCGTATAGGCCCGCAGGGAAAAGCGGGATGATGTCGCGCGTAAAGCAGATTTTAGCTTAGATTTAAAAGGCATAGGTCTCATGGCGGTGTTCCATCCGAGATTTGGGTCTGCGTATTGGCGTTACAGCTTCCATTTGCAGGGAAAGGCTCATTGCGGAAGGCTGTCGTTGCAACAATGTTGCGCGCGCCCGAGCCTGGCGGATTATCAAGACGTGTTAATAGCGGCGGAAGCGCGAGGCGATAATATAAGACAGAGCGAATAACCATTGTATCGCCAGACGCATTTGCATTGAAGACGCCATTCGGTGTTTGAGGGATGGGATCGGGATTTGTCGGGTCATCTTCTTCGATTGGTGGAATGGCGGGCAGGGCAATTGTCTTGAAGCTGTCACCCTCAACAACATCGATGCGAACATTTTTCCAACAGTTGCCCAGCCCTTTCATATTTTCGCAGACAATCGCTTTAAATTCATCTACGCCGCCGCAGGCTTGAAAATTTCCGACGCGAAGAATGCGGCCCGCCTCTGATGTCGCTTGGACCAATGCTGAGTTAATAAAAAAGACAACAGCCAATTCCATAATGCCAAAAAGAAGGGCGAAAAAGGGAAGGGCGACGAAAGCAAATTCGATAGCTGTGGCGCCGTCTTCATTTTTCTTGAAACGCTTTGCGAAACGCAAAGCATGACGTTCCGCCCGTTGCATAATTCTGTCAGAAAAAAATGCCATGGTTCCCACTCCGACAAATGTCCCCCCAATTCAGCCAAACGTGCGTTTTGCAAGTAAGATAGAAGGTATATTTCAGGGGTTGTTTAAGCCTTGGACGTTAAGAAAGGTCCAAGGATAGTGGTAAATAAAGCGTTAATTTAAAATCGCGCTTAATTTGGACTTTGCCCTGATTGATTTGAGGACAAGCCCCCAGCAGGACTAGGAAAATCAGCCTGACTCGTGGCTGATGAGGACGACGAAGAAGCTGGTGAGGCCGCAGGGGATGCCGTAAAGGCTGTCGACGCGTTTAAACTCCGTTCTCTGGAGGTATTATTTCCAATAAACCGAGTGGCGTCACCTAGAACGGGTGACGGGCCGCAGAAAGGAATACAAGAATAGGTCTCTCGCTCCTTGCCATTATAAAGCCGAACGCCATGATTAGATAATGTATTCACGACCTGTAAATCCGCATTTAACATCGTATTGCCTTGAGAATCCAAAATAATCAGATTGGTTTCGCCATATCCGCGGCCGACAACAAAAATAATATCACTAGATTGAACCGTAACATCTGCAATTTTTGGATTCCCGATGATGATAGATGTGGCCGCACCTGGCAGGCGTAATATCTCGGTCTTATTGAGTTCAACCGTAAAATTTTCCGCGTCGCGAGCTTGTGCCGGCGCCGAGGCACTGGCCGCAATAACACCTAGGCCGATAAAGAGGGGCAAAGATTTCAAAAAACGCATGTTCGCAGGCTCCGCAAGGGATGATTTGACCTCTGGCTTAGAACAATGTGGTGAATGAAGCGTTTACATTTTCACGTCATAAGCTGAATTTAGCCCTTAGAATTACTTTACATATATAATGTAAAAGGCCTTTTGAGCAATCAAACCATTCAAATCATGCCAGGATTGGTGTTTTATGAACCCAAACTAAATAATCAAAAATTTTACGCAATGTTTACCCTATCTCTCAACGCGGCAGTAATCCTCCTTAGCTATACACATGTTCTCAGGGACATCCCTGAATGAGGGATTTCCTCTCTGAAACTAACGCATACGTGGGAGTACTGTTATGCAAAATCTATTTACACGCTTCATCGAAGATGAGTCTGGTGCAACGGCTATCGAATATGGTCTTATCGCTGCGCTTATCGCTGTTGGCATGATCGTTGGTGCACAAGCTGTTGGTTCAAAAGTCAACAACAAGTTCACTGAAATCGGCACTGAGCTAGACAACGCTTCTTAAGCGACAATCAATTTTATTGATTATGATTATAGTGGTCACCTTATCCGAGGTGGCCATATTTTAAACGGATGAAATATCCAAATAGGTGCAAAAGTAAGTCCCAACTGGTCTTTCATCTGTTAAACACATTTTTAGGAATTAGACATGACTATTAAATTTGTCTTTAAAACATTCCTACGTGATGAGTCGGGCGCAACCGCCATCGAGTATGGTTTGATTGCGGCATTAATTGCCGTGGGCCTCATAGGCGGAGCTAAAGCCTTTTCTGGTTCGTTAAATGGTCTGTTTACTGATGTCGATAGCGACGTCTCCCAGGCATTTGATCAGTAAAAATAACTAGATATTAAGCCTCTTAAGTTAGGGTTTACCAAAAATGGTGGACCCAAAAATGCTTTTACCAGCCCTGCTTTTCTTCATATTTACAACGCCGCAACTGATGGCGGCTTTAAATGATGCGAATGCGATGAAAATCCCAAACCGCATTCCTTTGATTGTTTTGGCAGCCTATTTTGTGATGGTCCCATTTACGTGGGTTGGATTTCCCATATTTTTCGAACATTTAACGGTTGGCCTTTTCTTATTTGCCGTCGGTTTTGCGATGTTCGCTTTTGGCTGGATGGGCGGCGGCGATGCCAAGCTTCTCGCGGCAACGGCTTTTTGGTTCACATGGCATGATGCCTTCGCCTATATGATTTACACAGCATTATTTGGGGGGGCTTTGACTCTCTTCATCATGATTGGCCGGTCTTATATTCCCGTAAAAGTCTTTACGAGTAATTGGGCGCAAACCATGTTCAAAGATCAGACCAAAATCCCATATGGTCTGGCGCTTGCCGCGGGTGCAATCGTCACTTTGCCGTCAAGCCAGATTTTCAAAGCCGCTTTGGGTCTATAAAAGTCCAAAATTCTGCCTAAGGGCTTATGAGTTTTGGTGAAACCCACATTAGGTGCATTCCGATTAGAATTGCGGCATTATAAAGCTGAATCTACACCTTTGGTGGTACATAGCGCTGTATTTATTGTCTTGCGCGATAAATTTATCCACGCCTGTTAACCCTTTCCAAACGCCTAAGTGTCTATCCATTAACCATGCTTTAGTACGCTTGGGTCTATGCACCCTTGTGGCGGCTGTATGGTGAGGAGTTATGGAAACTAGGAAAATTATCATTTTAGGCGTGATGGTGCTGCTGGGCGGCGGTGTTTTTTATGCCATGAATAACCTTGGTGCGCCGACAAATGCGCCGGTTCAGACAGCGGCTCCAGAAATTCAAATCCAAGAAGTCGAATATGTTCCCGTTTTGGCCATTGATGTTGATTTATCGACGGGTCAACGCATTTCAGAAGATATGTTGACGAGCATTAAGTGGCCCGCGGAAGCGCTCACGGCCAATTTGATCAATCTTGATGATCAACCAGATGCGCGAAGTGAATATATCAACGCACTTGCGCGCCAACCCTTATCGCAAGGCGAAACTTTAACCGCCGCGAAAGTCATTAAGGCCGGTGATAGCGGTGTTTTGGCGGCTCAACTGAAGCCAGGCATGCGCGCGGTCACGACTCGGATCAGTGTCGATACGGCGGCTGGCGGCTTTATTCATCCAGGTGATAGGGTTGATATAATTATGCGCGAGAATTTTACTATTCGCAGAGATAATAACCGTGGAAGACAAGCTGGAGCGGCGGAGCGAAATAACCTATTTCTCGCGCAAACTCTCTTTGAGAACGTAAAAGTTCTGGCGATTGACCAAACTTTCGCGACAAATCCAGATACGGGTGCCGCGATTCCAGGCTCAACCGCGACATTTGAATTATCGCAATCTGATGCAGAACTCCTGCAAGAGGCTGAAGGATATGGTGATATATATCTGACACTCCG
>CAZNXP010000109.1:0-6803 GCA_964576955.1 uncultured Algimonas sp. | reverse complement strand
TCTAGCTTCGCCAAACTTCCCCGACTGTCATCGCAGCGCGTTTACTCTGGCAAATGCGGAGATTAATCCGGCGAGGTCAGAGGATAAATTTTGCGAAAATAATTTCGCTTTTTTTCTATTTCGATTTTGGCCTTATCCGCCTGTGGAGGAGGAAGTGAGAGTAGCGGCGTAACGCCCGCGTCCGACCTTTTCTTTGAAGAGGTTATTTCGCCATAATTTCTTAAATCGCAGTGCAATGTAAGACTATGGTCATCATCTAAGGGCAAAACAACTCATTCCCTGACGTCATTTAAAAATTGCAAACCTAATCCTCATTTCGCGGCGACCATTCGCGGGAAAATAAGGCGTTATTTCAACCGCTTATAATTTTTTCAAAAAGATGCATCCTCACTCCCTGTTTTATGCCGCATAAATAAGCTGTCTTCTTTCAACGGGCGGCCATGTGCACGTTGGCTTGGCTGGAAAGAAGCGGCGCTTGTCATTGGACGGGGCTTGGTAACGCTTGTCTTTGTTGGGTGGCCTATCGCGAGCTGTTTACCCCTCGACTGGGTAGCTCGGCCGATAGTGGAGAAAGGCGTCGTCGCGAGGGACCTTCCGGTCCAACAAACTGGCTGGTCTTAATTTTAGGACGGCTCGAAAACCATATTTTATTTCCGGTTCCGCCGGAGCTTGACTATCCTCGCGAACACTCCCGTATCTTAGGATACAAACGAAACTAAGACATACAAAAGCCCAACCAAAGACAAGGGCTTTGAGGATTATATAGCTCCGCGACTTAGATGCGCGGCGGCGAAGCTGGCCATAGCCAAGGCAGGACGTTGCCTCTATGTTCCGCTGGTCTATGACTGATTCTTTCAAAGCTGCGCCGCCACGCCCCACGGGTCGGTCGATATCCCAGATGGCCATGCCGTCTGCACCTAACGCTGCCCAGCCCTCCGATTATTTGGACGGACTGAACCCTGAACAAAAAGATGCGGTTGTTAGTACCGAAGGGCCGCTACTGGTTCTGGCAGGCGCCGGCACAGGCAAGACCCGCGTGCTGACCTGCCGCCTCGCCTATATTTTGAATAATGGCCTCGCCTATCCGTCGCAAATTCTGTCGGTGACATTCACAAATAAAGCCGCGCGCGAGATGCGCCACCGCGTCTCGGACCTGCTAGGGCAAACCACGGAAGGCCTGCCGTGGCTCGGCACCTTCCATTCTATTGCCGCGAAAATCTTGCGTATTCATGCCGAGCTTGTCGGGCTGAAATCTAATTTTACCATCCTCGACACGGATGATCAAATCCGCTTGCTCAAGCAAATCATCAAAGCCGAAAATATCGACGTCGCGAAATGGACTGCGCGCTATATGGCGTCGCTGATTGATAGTTGGAAGAATAAAGGCCTGACCCCCGATAAGCTTAACTCGGGTCAGAAATATATGTTCGCCGAGGGCAAAGGCCAGCTAATTTACAAGACCTATCAAGCGCGGTTGAAAGTTTTGAACGCGGCGGATTTCGGCGATTTACTCCTCCATAATCTAACGATTTTCCAAAACCATCCCGATGTGCTTTCGCGATACCATGGCAAGTTTCGCTATATTTTGGTGGATGAGTATCAGGACACAAATGTCGCGCAATATCTATGGCTGCGCTTGCTCGCACAGGGCTCCAATAATGTCTGCGTTGTCGGGGATGATGATCAGTCTATTTATGGCTGGCGCGGAGCCGAGGTCGATAATATTCTGCGTTTCGAGACAGATTTCAAAGGCGCGAAAGTTGTGCGCCTCGAGCGCAATTATCGCTCCACGGAACATATTCTCGCGGCGGCCTCTGGCCTCATCTCCGCCAATCAAGACCGTCTCGGCAAAACGCTTTGGACGGATGATGAAGGCGGTCATAAGGTCGGGGTGACGGGCGTTTGGGACGCCCCCGCCGAAGCCCGCATCATCAGCACCGAAATTGAGAACTGGCGCTCCAAGGGCCGCAAATATTCCGAGGTCGCCATCCTCGTGCGCGCCTCTCGCCAAATGCGGAGTTTTGAAGAACGCTTCATTCAGATTGGGTTGCCTTACAAAGTCATCGGCGGGCCACGCTTTTTCGAGCGCCAAGAAATTCGGGATGCTCATGCCTATCTGCGGCTACTCGTGAATGAGACAGATGACCTCGCCTTTGAACGTATCGTCAACACGCCCAAACGCGGCATTGGTGCGACATCTATTCAAAAGCTGCAACGCGCCGCGCGGTCACTGGGGGTCTCAATTGAGGCGGCCACGCGGGAGCTGGTCAAGACAGATGAAATACGCGGTAAGGCCAGAACGTCGCTGCGAGCTTTTTGCCTGGACCTTGATAGATGGCGCGCCCGCGTTGGCGAAATGAAGCACACGGAGCTGGCCGAACAAGTTCTCGACGAGTCTGGCTACACGCAAATGTGGCGCGATAATAAGGACGCCAAATCTGCTGGACGTTTGGAAAATCTCAAAGAGCTCATCCAAGCTATGAATGAGTTTGACACGCTCCCCGCCTATTTAGAACATATCAGCCTCGTCATGGATGTGGACACGGCGGGCGGGCTGCAAGAAGAACAAGTCTCGCTCATGACATTGCATTCCGCGAAGGGACTCGAATTCCCCCTCGTCTTTTTACCCGGTTGGGAAGAGGGTATGTTCCCCTCACAGAAATCTATGGATGAGAGCGGCATGGCGGGCCTCGAAGAAGAACGCCGCCTCGCCTATGTCGGCATCACCCGCGCCCGCGAACAAGCAAAGATTTATTTCGCAGCAAACCGGCAAGTTTATGGCAGCTGGCAATCCTCGCTGCCCTCACGTTTCATCGATGAACTTCCGCCGGGCCATGTGGAAGCCGCATCAGACTCTGGTTTAAATAGCGGCGGCGGCGTCGCGGAACGGGTTGCGAATAATTTCTCGCGCAGTTTCAATGCCGCGCAATCCAGCCGCGTCTCCCCAGGGTGGCAGCGGTTCCAACAGAATAAAAATAAGAGTTATAGCCGTTCTCCCAAAGACATCGAAGGGCGCGCTACTCGCCGCCCCGCCAAACCCAAAACCTCCGAGTTCAAAATCGGAGAACGGGTCTTTCATCAAAAATTTGGCTATGGCGATATCACTGCTGCGGATGGCACCAAACTGACTGTGGAATTTGATAAGGCGGGTGAGAAGAAAGTCTTGGACGGCTTCGTAGACCGCGCTTAGGGAGCCCATTATGTTACGCCTATTGAGTCTTGTTTTCTTAGCCTTTTCCCTATCGGGATGCGCGACCAGTTCTTTCGAAGTGCTGGATATTAATGCTCTGTCTTCTAACCTTGATAATAACGGGTCTTTTAAAGGCTTAGAGCGGATTGCCGAGAAGGCGCCTAACAGCAATCATGTTGTCCGAGTCAATATTATCTACCTTCACGGCATTGGATTTGTCGAAAATCCAGAAGATACGCCGCTTGCCAATGCGTTTATTACGGGCGTCGCCGACGCGTATAATAGCGAAGTCGAAGGTAAAGCCGTCGCCAGCCGCTGCGGGCGAGATGACGAAGATGAAGATGTTCGCCTCTATAATTCCATACAAATCACCGACACGAAAACCCGCCAATATAGAACGACTTTACCGGGCTCGACTTTAGAGCTCTCCGAACTCGCCTGCATGGACCGCCAAAGATTGAAGGTCGGCGGCAATATTGAATATGTGATTTACCGTGTCTTTTGGGACGACATTTTTTGGGAAAGCCTGCAAGCCCCCCATGTCGGGCAAGATGCATTGGGCCGCGAAAAAGCAGGCACCCTCGCCTCGCTTCGCCGGAAGTATAATGGGCAACTCAAAGACAAATTGGTCAATTATGGTTTCTCTGATGCCGTACTTTATCTTGGACCGGCGGGAGAGCAAATCCGAAATGCTGTGCGCGGCGCCATGTGCAGCGCCGCGCTCGATGCCTCTGGATTTGGATTTGACCAACAAGGCGCGCGGGTCAATTACGCTGATATTTGCCAAATTGCGGCGTTACGAGATTTGGAAACGGACCCCTTTGCTTTTGTAACGGAAAGCCTTGGGTCAAAAATTGCTTTCGATATTATGCGCGACGCAATGACGGATGGACGCGGTAATATTTATGATGACATGATCAAAGGCACGCAGTTTTTTATGCTCGCCAATCAGGTTCCTTTGCTCAGCCTCTCGGATATTTCAGAGACGGACCGCGTGGTTCCAGAACCCTATACTGATGCCGAGCGGCCCACGATTATTGCCCTTTCTGAGATAAATGATTTCCTGACATATGAGCTCGTTCCCTTTTACAGGAACCTCTTGACGCGAAGTGCGCGTAGTGACGGCGTCGAATTCGAATTGATGAGCGAAACGGAACGCGAGCGACTTATCGGTATATTAGGATTTAATGTGGTCGATATGCGCGTAGAATTTTCTCCGCCTGTCTTCCCGCTCGTCGGCGGATTCGTAGATCCACTTTATGCCCATAATGGTCATGTGAAGCAGCCAGAGATTATCGCCTATATGCTATGCGGTGCCAAAGGCGGGCAATTACATGTCGACGGGTGCCGCGGACTGACCAGCCAATCTTTACGCGGGAAAAATCTCCGGCGCAAAATTAGGGACGACGCCCCGCTTCCAGAGCCAAAGGGTGAAGCCGCCGCAAGAGCTGGAAAGTGACCGATGCTTTCCGCCCGTGGGCTTTGAATATCACGGCCACTCCCGACACGGCGTTTGATCTGGCAGATGCACTTGGCATGGAGGGCGATATGACCGCGCTCAGTGTCACCATTTTTGACGCGCCGCCAGATAATATGCTCGTCCAAGGGCTCTACGAAACGCAGGCTGATGCCGCGCGGGCCAAAGAGACCTTAGACCCGTCGCAAATGCTCACCGCGTCAATTGAACAACTGCCTGCGAAAGATTGGGTGAGCGAAACCCAAGCGGGCCTAGCCCCCGTCCATGCAGGGCGTTTCCTCATCTATGGGTCTCATGACGTGGATAAGGTGACAGGCGATGTTGTCTCTTTGCTCGTCGACGCAGGCATGGCCTTTGGAACGGGACATCATGGCACGACGGCTGGCTGTCTTCGGATTTTCAGCGCGCTTTTGGATGCCAATATCGCGATGGATAGAATCTTAGACTTGGGCTGCGGTGCAGGCATCCTCGCTATGGCGGCCGCCAAGACTTTGCCAAACGCTGAAATTATGGCGACAGATATCGACCCTGATGCTATTCTGGTGACCGATGCAAATATCATCGCCAATGAGGTGACTGGCCGCATCAAATCAGCTGTCGTGGATGGCTTTGACAGCGCTGCGTTGAAAGGCCGTCAATTTGATTTGATATTTGCCAATATTCTCGCGGGTCCGCTTATGGGTCTCGCCAATGATATTGTTGCGGCGACCGCCTCAGGTGGACGCGTGATTCTCTCAGGCATCCTCGATGAGAAAGCACAGGATGTTGCCGCCTGTTTTGAAACGGCGGGCCTAGATGTAACCCCGCAACCAAGCCTTGAGGGCTGGACATCTCTGCTGGGCGTCAAACCAGAAAGCCGCGCATAAAAAAGGCCGCCCATGGAACGCACGGACGGCCTTTTTTCAAATTATGTTCGCGATTTAGATCGCGCGTGTGTTCCGGCGGTTGCGGCGTGCATCGCGGCGTGCTGCGAGGCCTGTACGAACAGGAGCAACTGTTACCATGCGGCGCGTTTGCGCTGGAGCCGTAACAAATTCAGTGCCATTTAAGATGGTCGTCATGTCTATTCTCATATCGTTTTGAGCGAAGCTTCATGCCTACCGCTCGAGTTGTGAGGGTTATCTACTCCTTTTTTGAAATTCGAGAACCAACGTTGCGAGAAAGAAGCTATGCAAAAATGCAAGCACTAAAGCGAAATCCTTTAAGACCTCAGAAAGGTCTGGAAGTTGACATGACCCTCTCGCAAAGAAGTTTCGCTCATTACTTGCTATGACTCTAGCCACTCTTTAGTTTCAACCATCCGCCGCAACATTGGACCTCTCATGAACCACATCGCCGATATGTTCCAAACCTATGACGTGACTGGCGGACCAGAGTTTGGCCGTAAACATTTGCCGAAGCTGCGGGCGGAAATGTCAGCGGCAGGACTCGACCTTTTCCTCGTCCCGCATGAAGATGAATATCAGAATGAATATCTGCCCGATTGCAATGAACGGCTGATGTGGATCAGTGGGTTCACGGGCTCTGCAGGGGCGGCCATCATCGGAACTGACATGGCCGTTATGTTTGTCGACGGACGATATACGCTGCAAGTTCGCCAACAAGTGGATGAAACCCTCTTTAGCTTCACAAAATTAGAAGGCGGCGGCATGGCTAAATGGCTCCGCGAAAATGTCACGGCCGGACAAATCATTGGGTTTGACCCGCGCCTCCACAGCCCCGCGGCCCTAGCCCGTATCCGAGAAGCTGTATCTCTTGCAGGCGGGATAACGAAAAGCCTAGATATAAATCCGATAGATGCGGCTTGGGAAAATCGCCCGCCTGCCCCCCTAACGCCCGTTACTATTCAAGCTGAAAGTTTGTCAGGAAAACCCCACACAGAAAAACGCGCCGAAATTGGACAATCTATTTCAAACGCCGGAGCGGATGCCGCGCTCATCACCGCGCCAGCCTCTATCGCTTGGCTGTTGAATATTCGCGGCAGAGATGTGCAATGTACGCCCCTGCCCCTCTCAACCGCCATCATTGATACGGCGGGTCATGTTCAGCTGTTCATTGCGCCAGAAAAACTATCAGATGCTGTCCGTGCCCATTTCGGAAATGATGTCAGTGTGCAGACTGAGGCTGCGCTAAATG
>CAZNXP010000108.1:0-6806 GCA_964576955.1 uncultured Algimonas sp. | reverse complement strand
AAATTCGGCGTTGGCCTTGAAGACTATGCGCTCATGTTGAAAGGGGCATTCCGAGGAGGTTTGTCATGGGTTGTTCTGCCTGAAGCTTATCTCCACTTTCGATTACATGACAACAAAATCCGTACCACACATGTAGATTGGTCCAGCCCACTTAGGCTTCAGGCTGGACAATGGCGCGTCATTGAAGAGGTAAGTCAAGAAAATTGTTCAATACCAACGGTTTCTTTAGCTTATGCGCGTCAACTTCATGAACTTACGCAATATACGTATATTTCTACGGAGAGACCTAAATATTTTCGGATGCGATCGGTTGTTTTGCACCAATATATTAGGCCGTTTCTATCAAGCTTTGTTAATTTGCGTAGACGGGTTATAAAATTTACTTCAAGGGAAAGCCGACTCGCTAAATGGCTTGAAAGTAGGTTTTTTTAGGCTCAGTGTCCTCCTTTTAGTCTAGATTGTGGTTCATCTGATTGTATTTGCGAAATCACATTATTAGATTGGAGATATTGATTCAACGCTCTCATTTGATTTTCGTAAGAGGATTTCAAAAAAACACTTTTTAAATTGCGTTGCCATTCTTGAAAAATCATCGCATTGACATACCCTAAAATTTCCTTCGCACATTGTTCAGCATCTCTTACGTCAATATTGGCGCCAATTTTTTGAGCTTCAACCCAACCCGTGAGTGTTAGATGATTTTGAGACAAAATTGGTAGACCTGCAGCGATGGCATCAAATAATCTGTTTGGCATCGAGACTTTCAGATTTGGTTTTTGAGTCGAAAAAGGTAAAACATATAAGTCTGCAGCGGACAGTGTTTTGTGAATTTCATTAACATTTGCATTTTCAATTAATTGCACCCTGTTTCCTAACATATGTTTAGAAATCAACCTCATGTTTTCAGTGCGATATGTGGTGGAACTAAAATGTCCCACCAACAATAGGCTGTATTCTGAAGGTAGGAAATGAAGTACGTCCAATAAATTTTTTAAACCGCAACCTGGAAAAAATGCTCCGCTAAATGCCAAACATTTGGAAGTTCGAACTTCTTTTATTTTCCCTACCCATTGGTCTTGAGGCCGACCATTATAAATAACCTGCATGGGTATATCTTTTGCAATCTCATTCGAAATGCTAGGGCTTACAGTGATTAAAATTGCTTTATTTAAGAGCTCTTCAGCAAATTTAATTTCTCGAACTTGTCCAACGGAATGCGTCTCTAAAGACTTACGGCTTCGGTACTGAAGTAACTCGACCACATCAAATATGATATGAGTGCACTTATTCGATAATTCGAGAGTTAACTCTGCGCTGAAGCGGTCATGGCAAATAATAATGGTCTCACCTGTTAGCTTATGAACGGCTGTTTTTCTTAGATTTTTATTGAACTTACGTTTACGTTTATCGGCAATTTCAGAACCAAACCTCTCACGAAGAATATGCGCATAGGAATACTCTTTAGGGGTGGATTTACTTGGATTCTGGCTTTTTGAGTCACCCCATAGAGTATTGACACAGTATGATATTGGGCGGCGTAACTTATATTTTATCCATTCGATAAAACCAACAATCCATCCAGCAATCTTTGATCCTCCGATTCTCGGCCGCCATATGTCTATTTGTTCATTCTCCGTTTTTTCAAACCAATTCAGGAGTTTATCTCGGAACACTTGGGTAGGTATTTCGTGATATTTGATTTGGGATTGATAAAATTCGGGATGAGGCTTTGTAAAAGCGTAGACATGCACATCGTAGCCATTGGCTTCAAAAAACCTCGCTAGCAACGGGACCCTACGATTTTGAGAAATATCTTTGGCTGCGAAGATTAGAACTTTTTGATTAGTTGAGATTGTTTCTTACACTTTCTGCCAAAATAAATTTTTCCAAACGGTGAGCTCGAAACTGTCCAATCTTTCCGTCTGATATAAGCTAATTATTTCTTATTAAACTCTTGTAGATAGGGTGTCTATATTCTCATAGTTTTTAATGCATAAGGCGGTGTATTGATATTCTCTCGTCATGCCAGATTGCGAATAACACGCTGCTGTCTCTACCGCGCACAGCTGGCTGACAGCGAAGACCGCGCGGAAACGGGGCTTGGAGAGGGTGATCTCATAGCGGGCGCAAATAATAGCTTTGTTGGCACATTTGCCGAACGCTACTCCCCGATATGCGATGCACGTGAATATCTCCAATAAAGAATCGGCCACTGTCATTATGGCGCTTATCAAAGACGCCAAGCAGTTTTTAAAAGAGCTCTATAAATCTCCGATATGGAATTGTGGAAAAGAGCTCGCGGACCACAAGTGCTTTACACTGGCGACGTATAATGATGCCTGTTTTTGTGACCCGCAAAGTCCTTGGCAACTCGGCAGTAGTAAAAATACCAATCGAACGCTCGGACGTTATTTCTCAAATGCACGGATTTATCCATCCATAGCAGAACCAATTAAATGCGGAAAATAAAGAGCTTAACGAACGGCCCAGAAAGACCTTCAAATACGAAACCTCGGCTGAAAGGTTCAGCAATGTGTTGCGACGACGCGTTGAAGCCGCTGGTAAAAGGAGACATCGGAATTAACAATGGACTGTCAAAATATGACTATTTGATGGACCACCTATTGATTTTGTAACAGGGTCGAGGCCGGATTGCCGAAGATGAAAAGTAGTAGACGAATTTTCGTCACTTAAATATTGGGTAACTCATTTCTCAATTTCTGCCAATTAAGGGCTATATTATCTTCTTTCAGGCGGTCCGGTAAAGGTTGGATTTTACCTGGAGCACCCATTACGAGTGAGTACGGGGGTACGTCTTTTGTGACTAGAGCGCCAGCCGCAATAAAACTGCCTTTTCCAATTCGTACGCCTGGGCAAATGGTTACACCACCGCCGATTGTGACGCCATCTTCGATATTGGGTCCGTCCGGTACATAGGTCTCGCGCATCTTAAGTGGGAAATTATCATTTGTTAGCGTTACGCTAGGTCCTATGAAAACTCGATTTCCGATGGTCACATGTGTTGGGATATAGCAATTAGTTTCAATTTTCACAAAATTTCCAATTGACACATTCCCATCGATAGTGGTTCCTGTTCCAATTACGACATATCTACCAATGGCTGTCTTTTCTCGTACCACGACGTTGTGACCAGTTTGTAAATGATCCCCTGACTTTACGTCACCGTAAAAAATTGATCCCGCACGAATTACACTTTTTGATCCAATCTCAGCAGGACCTGCTCCATCCTTATAGGTTAGCCCGATGATACAATTCTCTTGCACTTTTACGCCTTCATGCAAAAGGGCGTTCGAAGTCTCTGTTGAGAGAGTAGTAACCGAGGATTCTTGATTTAAGATTTCTTTAGAAATGACATTCTCCATCCATTATTTTGGCCACCCAATTTATAGTATTTTTCAAGTATGTTTTAATATTCCAAATCAGAAAGTGCATATCAATTCAAGTATTACGTTTGCATTCTTTTTGTCTTTTGACTAGTGAGCCGTTGATTTTAAAGCCAAGGAAAACATCGTGATCCCATTTATAGACTTAAAAAGCCAATACGCGAATTTGAAGCCGGAAATTGATAGTAATATTCAAGCTGTCTTAGATGATGGACGATACATAAATGGCCCCGCGTTGAAGAAGTTTGAGGCCGAACTTGCCAATTTCAGTGGTGTAGAACATGCCTTGGGCTGCTCGAGCGGCACTGACGCTTTGGTGATCCCGCTAATGGCAATTCAAGAAATGAGGGGATTTACTCGCGATAAGCCAATGGCCGTGTTTGTTCCCGCATTTACTTATACGGCTAGTGCAGAGGTTATTGCACTTGTCGGTGCCCAACCGGTTTTTGTTGATGTCGAAGCAAATACATTTAATATGTGCGCAAGATCTTTGGATGCTCAGATTCAGCGCGTAAAAAAAGAAGGTGTTTATGAACCAGCGGTCGTTATGGCCGTCGACCTATTTGGACAGCCTGCCGATTACAATGCGATTGGACCTGTTGTAGAGCAGCATGGGTTGCTTTTAATGTGCGATGCCGCGCAGGGTCTTGGCGGCGCACTTGATGGCAAGCGTGTTGGCTCATTGGGTGCCGTGTCGGGTACAAGTTTTTTTCCTGCCAAACCTCTGGGCTGTTATGGCGATGGTGGTGCTATTTTCACGAATGACGATGAAATGGCGGCGATTATGAAATCTATTCGTACTCATGGCACAGGTTCCCATAAATATGAAGTGTTGCGAATTGGGATGAATGGCCGATTGGATACGCTTCAAGCCGCTATTCTGTCTGTGAAATTAGCTGCCTTTGAAAACGAAATTGAAGCCAGAAACGTTCTAGCCGATCACTATAATGCAGAGCTTTCCAATTTTGTCGAGACGCCATATGTTATGCCAAATGCACTTTCCAGTTGGGCTCAGTATGTTCTTAAAACAGACCGCAGGGAAGCCCTTCAAGCTCATCTCAAGGAAAAAGGCATTCCTACAATGGTTTATTACCCTTCTCCCATGCACTTCCAGATTGCATATAAGCATTTCGGGGATGGTCCGGGGTCTATGCCTGTATCTGAGGGATTGTGCTCTCAGGTTATGGCTTTGCCGATGCATCCATATATGAAGTCCGAAACGGCTGAATTCATTACGGATGCGGTCAAAGAGTTTTTTCAAGGCTGATTAGTTTTAATAGCCTTACTTTTTACGATGGCATTTTGATTAACGGCAATTGCGCAGGCGAAAAGCACCTCAACAACGCCTCAAACTGTTGTTGATACCGCCCAGGCCAATGCCATTTCCTATATGGTTCTCCGCGCAGCAACAAAGAACGACTCGGTATTCCCGCTCCGGTAGACGAAACGCTTGACGTAGGTGACGCCATTAAACTGGCGGAATACTTACGGGGCTACGCATTCTAATTGGTCTAAAATATTGCCCACTCCACGTGGCTGTGTCCCCGAAAGCGCACAGATAATCAAGTGAGTCAGAATTGTAAGGAATGATGAGTCACGCCTGTTGGGAAAAAGGAGTCATTTTTGATGGCATTTGCAGCTATTTAAGTTTGCAATCAAAAAATAATTTCCCAATCAAATTTTCTCTGATTCATAGTGAATCTGTGTTTTCATCGATTTCGTCATATATATGGCTATTATCAGTTACGTTTAGAATTGCCCGAAGGTTTTCTCCGGTCAACTTTAGTGCCTGACTTGTCGGTATTATACGTATCTCATTTCCTATCAAAACAATTTGCGTGATAAGATTTTCATATTGCCTTAAAGTTCGGTCAGGCGAGCGTCCGTAAAATATAGCTGTTGTATTTCTAGCCGGATTCCAGAATGTTCTCAGTAAATCTGCATTAATTTTTTTCAAATATTCAATTGGAATGAATATAATTGATTGTTCAAAATAAAAATAAGAAAATATGGTGAGAGCGATATCGGAATTAAAAGTGTCCTGAGCTAAAAATTTCTCAATGTATTTGTTGAACGTTGTCTTTAGTTTTCTTACGTCATCATCGTCGAATTTGCTTAGGTATGAGTCGATTGTTTTATGATCTGCAACCACTACCTCTTTGAAGTAGGAAGAATCAGTGTTGGATAATCCACTAGCTTTATTCATAATTTTTAAAAGTGCAAATAGCCCGATTTCTTCATGTTGACAGAGAATTATCATTTTCCCTGCTTCTATCGTAAGCTTGGTTGCGTCCTGATTGTCCTCTAGTTTTATGGAAGGTTTCGAATCTCTATTTTCTACCGAGGTTTGCAGTAGTTGCTTATTTGCGACTGTTGATTTGTATACCCAAACTTCCCAAACTTGTCTGTAAAGTCGCCCTACTACGATGAAGAAACTTGAGACTTGCTGCACAGTTCGAAGGAAAATATTTCCGATAAAGAGAATAGCGATAAGAAAGGTAGCATTTATAGTCGTCTCAGTACTGAAAAAAGACCAAACAAGTATAATTAGAGCGGCACTAGTAATGAGATGAATTATAAGCGTTCCTATGTCGATAATTCTAAATCTATCTTCGTAATCCTTGAGTGCGGCGGAAATTTTGTTGTTTTTGATATATTCGGCTTCAATTGCCTTTTTGTTGGGGTAAGCTAACATTAGTGCTTTACTTAGAATGTTTGTCCGGACTTTGGCCGCGGCAGCGGTTGAAACGGGAAAGTTAATGCTGTGTACAATACCAATCCTAAACAATAATATCAAAGATACGATGGCAGCGAAGAATGTGAGGGTCAGTAAAACTGAGGCTGAGGTATACCCTAGCAATCCAATTATGATGAATAAGCCGATCAATTGAAGCACGGAAAAGAAGGCGGAAATTAAATTTCGTGCGACAATTCCGACGAGTCTCGTATTTTGCTGGATTAGGCGTAATAATGATACTTTATTAAAGTTGCCAAAATTGTCCAGAAGTCGTTTATACTGGGAGAACTGCAAATGGTCTACTGACTTAATAATGTCTAAGGATTCATAATATTCTACATCTACAGAAATTCGAGTTAAAATACGTCTTGATAAAAATGAGATCAGGACATTTAGAATTATAGTTACACCTAATACGATAACAATGATATTCGTTGGAAGTGCAAATATTGTTTCGAAAAATGGATGTTTTAATTTTTCACTTACATGTGAACTCGCTAAATCGCCATTTGAAAAATTTAGTTGTACGATAAGTGCGAATAATCCTACTGTAATTAGTTGTAATGTAAATTCGAAGATTTTGGACGCTAGAAAGATTATAATTTTCTTGGGAAACCTTCTAGCCGTTGATGTGAATATAGTAAGTAAAACACTTAGAATAACAC
>CAZNXP010000107.1:0-6843 GCA_964576955.1 uncultured Algimonas sp. | reverse complement strand
GATAAAATCGTCAGCAAAGCCGTATAGCGGCGCGCCCAAATTGACCGAAGGGCCAGCCCAATGATGACGGGCAGTTTCATGACGCGCCCACTTTATTGAGGGCGGTCAAATCCAGCGATCTATCAAAATGTTTGGCGAGGCTGAGGTCGTGACTGACGAATAAAAGGCTGCACTTAAATCGCTTTCGCTGGGCATCTAATAATTCGATAAAACGGTCACGGTTATCGCTGTCCAAAGCAGAGGTCGGTTCATCCGCGATGATAAGCTCTGGCCCGCCGATAAGCGCCCGCGCCACGGCGACGCGCTGTTGTTGGCCAATACTTAGCGTGCCGACATTTCGGTTGAGGAAATTGTCAGTGATGCCAAGCTCTTGGATAAGGTGCTGCGCCGCTTGATTGATCGACCCTGTTTGGCTCTCGGCCCGCTTTGCGCGGCTGGCCGAAAAGCGGCAGGGTAGCGTGACATTTTGAAGGATATTGAGATAGGGCAGCAGATTGAGTTGCTGAAAAATAATGCCGAGATGATTGGCTCTTATTTTATCGCGGCGCGCTGAGGATAGGCTCGTCATCTCCGTGCCGCAGATTGAGATTTGACCTTGGCGCGGGTTCAACACACCGCCGATTAATCCCAGCAACGTAGATTTCCCCGACCCGCTTGGCCCGCGCAGAAATACACTCTCACCTCGCTGGATTTTTAACGCCTCGATGTGAAGCAGCGTGTCGGCCTTATCATAGCCAAATTTTACACCCTGCACATCAAGAACGGTGTCAGTATTCATAGGGCTCAAGTTTTGTGAGAGTGAGCTCATAGGCGCTATTGCCTAAATCATTTAGGAACTCACCCGTTGTGAGCGTCCCTTCGAGCCAGACGGGCTCTTCAATATTGCTTATTTTAGCGGCAACGTCTGAGCGCACGAAGATGATTTGGTTGGGCGGCGGCGGCGGCGTATGCAGACACGCCCCAAAGTAAGGCACCAGTAAAAATTCTTTGTGTTCCGCATCGGCATTAAAGTCGAAAGGCACAACGTAGCCCGGCACGCGAATGCGTTTACCGTCAAAATCTTTCACCACATTAAAAGTGCCGATTTGTTCCATCGTATCGGCAGCGCTGCCTTCACTGATGAGCGAGGACACATCCGCCTCTTGGGGGGTGGCTTGCGAGAGGGGCGTGCTGTTACGGACTAAATTACGTTCGAACTCTTGGTAAAATTCCACATAAAGCGACTCGAGCAATTCATCCTCGCCTTCCGGCATGAGGTCTTCCCATGTGATTTCTGTCACCTCAGCAGCGCTTACCGATTTTGCGGGGAGGGTTTCAGCGGCGCTCTTCGTCTCTGAATTTGAACAGGCGGCCAGCCCGCCTATGAGCGCTAAACTTAGAAGATATATTTGAAAAATTTTCATCGTGTTAAATCCGCAGTTGGCCGAGAGGAAGAGAGCTCCGTACTCATTTGCTGTGACGGGCCAAGATACACAAGCTCTAGTTCTTTAAAAAATGGAAATTCTTCGAACAAGCTAACCTCAAGCTTTCTCAATTTCCCTATAGATTTACACTGTAATCCATATTCCAAAATCACGTCTTTATGGTCAGAGCCGTGGTCATCTTCATGTTCATGATCGGAATGCGCGTCAAACAACGCCACGCTGCGCACGGGCTTATCATAAACGCAGCCCGCTTCGGCGTTAAAACTCATGAGGTTTTCTGGTCTAGACAGACGCGCCTCAACCTCAGACACGCGGGCCTTTTCTTCTGGCGTTTTGGGCGCATATTCAAAGCCTAAGAGATTATAAAGCGGCGTTTCCAATTCCATCACAATCGAATTATTTTCAGCGGCAACAGACAGAACAGCGCCGCCGTGACTATGACTATCCGCCGAGCGGGTCGTGACAGACTTCGTCTCTTGCTTATGGGCCGTATCGCTATGCGCCGAATGTTCAGATGAAACTTCCGCAGAACTATGTAGCTCTGCATGTTTATGGTCAGCTTCAATATGCGAATGCCCAGCCTGCTCCTGCGCGCAGCCAATCAAAACAAAGGCCGCACTTATAAATAAAACACGCTTAGATATTATCCTGAGCTTCTTTTGCATGTTATGAAGTTACAGAGCCTAACAGCTCCCCTCAAGCTTTTAAGACACTTCCATAGCGGAAACAGGGTGACCTACCGTAAACTCAAGAAAAAACAGCATTTTTCTATTAGATTGACGAATTCACATCTGATATTGTCTCTTTGTGAGCGCCCCAAATGATATCCCTTGGTATGAATCTATTTCAAACCAAACTGCCACCCAGCGATTTGACGCGGGGTCTGTTATCGCCTTGCAAGGCGAAGAGGCCGAGAAAATCGGCTTTATTCTTTCAGGCAGAGCGAAAGCTGTTTCATATTCCGAAGATGGAGAGACCACTTGGGTTGGATATTTCAAAGCAGATGATTTTTTCGGACACACGGCGCTTCTCTCGGAAAACCCGCCGCATTTTGAAATCATAGCCGAAACAGATGTCGAGGTCCTTTTTGTAACAGCCGTAAGGATGACGGCCTTATTAGCGGAGCACGAGACATTAAGCATCGACATCGCGAAAGATTTGGCACGGCGTTTAGATCAAATGACCAACCGAATGATTGAAGCCTATACGCTATCGGCAAAGGGCCGCATTTGCGCCGAGCTTTCTCGGCTCTCACGCGTCATCGGCAAAGCCCCAGATACGCGTATCATTCGGCCCAACCCAGTTTTTGTAGACCTAGCAGAGCGGGTTAATTCTACGCGAGAGACTGTCTCCAGAACGGTCAGTGATCTCCAGAAAAAGGGAATTCTCGCGCGGGAACCCGGAGCCATCATCATTAAAAATCCGAACCGCCTACGAGACGGCATACGATAGGATTAGCCAGAGAGGTTAGGACCTAGCCAAAGCCACCGTATAGCAACGTGTAGGATGAGATGTGTTCAAACCGACTTGCCCAGCATAGGTAATTTTATATTTTTCGCCTGCAACCACTGCTAAATTACTGGCGAAAGCTTCTGAGGCGAGAAGGCTTTGCGGCGCGGCGTTTAATAAGATCTGTTCAAGAATTTTATCCGTATTTTCACCTTCAAATTTCATATGCAGAGCAATTTGAATTGAGGATTTTGAGGCCTTTAGCGCGAGAGCTGCTTCAACTGTTTCGATAATATCCTCATAATGCGCCACATTAGTTTCAGACCCGTTCATCATAGCGCAATGCAGGGATGGGCGGCGCGGCATATCTGGTAGAATAATGGGTTGGTGCTTACCCTCAGCAATTCGATATTGCGTGCGGCCGCCGACGGCCCAATCCTTCGCATGGGTCGCCGTATAGGATGGAACGACAGAATCATTTAGGATTAACATTTGCAGCGGCGCAACACTCAAGGATTGACCCTGCAAAATAGCTTGGCCCATCGCCGATAATCCGCTCACACGGTTCATATACTTATCGGGCCAATTTGGAGAATATGTCGCCTCCCGGACCGAACTGGCCAGGGCGAGACAATTTTCAAATCTTTCGTCCCAATTCTCTTCAAAAGGCAGGACCGATTCGCGTTTGAAAACATCCTTTGGGCAAGGAAGAACGACATGTAATTGCGCGCCCTGCTCCAATAAAGCTTCTGCAAAAATAATATCGCCGCCAGCCGCCAAGGCACCGTAACCAAAGCCCACATCTTCTTGCTGCATAGCATCGGACATTGAAATTCTGAGCGCGTCTTGCTGCGATGGCGTCATGTTAAGGCGAATATGTCCCGCAAAATGCATGGGCCGCGGCGGTTTAAACTCCGAGAGCCAATTCGTTGCCTCGCCGCGTTTATCACATATCATCATAAATTGTTTGAGAGTCGTTGCATGGGCCGCATAATTTAAGGGGTCGAAATCTATGGCTTCTCGTAATGCCCTTGCGGCCTTGCCTCTTTCCCCGCGCAACAAAAAACACTCAGCGCGTGTAGCCTGCGTAAAATAATGATCGGCAGGCGTAGCATCGGATGAGGTCGGAAGTAATGCCTCGATCGCCTCAACCCGCGCAGAAACCCGGGCTTCCAGCATATCTGCCATCAAAGCCATCGTCGCGCTATTTATCCCAGAATAATATCCCTTGGTATTTTGAAATGCTGTCTCATATTTCCGTGCAGCGATTTGCGCATGCGCCTGCGCCTCTTCGCCGGATGAGCGCAAATAAAGATCTTTAGACAACCGGCCATTCAATGCCATTATGTCCTCATGCCCCGTTACATCAGCCAAAGAAAAGCGTTCATATTCCGAGATCGCGAAATCTAAAGCCCCGGCCCTCGCCAAGGCCAAAACGATTTGATGTTGCAGGTCAATATCGGTGGGGCGCGATTTTAAAGCTGCAATGCCAGATTCATAAATCTGAATATAATCATGCTGATGAATGCGCGTCATAATATGAGTGGCATAAAGCCTAATGTGGCGAAAATAAAGACACTCCGTATCGCATATCTTAATAGACGACCGTGACGCCCGTCATGGCCCGAGTTTAAAATTTAGTGGAATTTTACTCCAATTTCTTTTAAGCTAATCTCGGGAGCAGGGGCATCAATGAAAATAAGGGTCGTTTTAAAACTCGTCGTGTATTTAGCGGTGCTTTGCGGAATTGCCCTGCAAAGTACCGCACAGATCAATAATGCGAGCCACATTAAAACCTTCAGCATTCAATATAGCGGCATTTATCAACTACAAGACAGCTATACGATTATCTATGATAACACGGCCGAGGCGGCCAAATTAAACAGTTTTCAAGTCTTCTTTTACGGCCCAGACCGCAAAGCTATTGCTGAAACACAGGTGCAGTCCTTTCCAATTGATGGGAAAATTCAGACCTTTTTCTTGACTGCGCCCGTCATAGGTTTCAGCGATGTCGAATTTTCTGTCGTGTCTTTACATAGCGGCGAGATAGAAAATTTCCCATCAAATGTTGGGGGTATACTTGCCTTAAATGAATTATCCGAAGTTCCAGAACCAGAAGAGCAAAGAGACGACACAGAGAACGCGGAAGGCCCCTCCGTTGTAGAGGAGATTAAAATTGACGTTTCGGAAGAGCCCCCAGAGTCCATCCAAGAGTCAACCCAAGAATCCATCGAGCCTAAAGAGGATGAACCATCTTCCCCGCCAAGCCTATCGGCAGAAGACAAGCAACGCCTTTTGGATACGAAAACAAAAGTCACAGAGCTGTTAAAGACCCTGCAAGAAAAATCCCCAGCGGGGACACCTGATACTCTGAAAGACACGAATGCGCATTTAGACGGCCTGCTTGGAGATATTAATAATCTCTCCGATGTAGCGAGTGCTGAAAAGCAAACGGATATAAAAACAAAAATAGATGCATTAGGCGCTGATATTTTATCAAAGAAACAATCGCCAGACGATGCGCAAAAGCGAAATGAATTAGATGCTCTAAAATCTGAAATCTTAGCGCAGCGCAGTCAACTTGATGAGCTGCTTTCTCAAAATATAGAGCCAGAAGACGCGACAACATTAGATAATTTGGATAGCATTATTGAGCAGTTAGAGGCTCGGTTGACCGCTATCAATATTCCCGAGGCGATAGGTCCAAATGCTATTCAGGCGTGGGATCAGCAATATCTCGCCCTGAAAAGTCAATTGGACTTGGCCCTCTCTCCAGCCTTTGATTGGATTGTCCTTGTGGGCCTTCTCGTCTTAGCAGGCCTATTATTGGGATTATTTCTAAAAACACTAATGGGCGGCAAAGCGAAAGCAAAACCGCTTAAATCCACTTTGAATTTTACCGAGACTCCAGGCATTATTTTCGCGGCCAGCCCCATGCTCGCCGGAAATGTCGCTGCGCCGCTTGCGCCCGCGGGACAGCTCGCCGCCGCACAGCTCCAAATGCTCAGCGGACCCTATTCCATATTGAAACAGGCATATTTAGCGACAGGACGTATTGGCTATGCACAAGTCGGAATCCCTTCCGCAGAGGATTATGCCTTTGGAACTGGTTTCTTGGTTTCGGACCGCCATGTCGTGACCAATCGCCATGTGCATGGGCTTTATGGACATTACCTGCTCGATAAATCTGATCCCGGAGGCATCGAGTTCATTGCAGAGAAAGGCAAAGATGCGTCGGATTTTGTGCCGTTTAACGGAGAGCCGCCGCAGCTTCTGCCGGAATTAGATATTGCTATTTACACGCTCGCGCGCCCGGTAACGAACCGTACCCCTATCGCATTGAAGCCCATGGAAACAGAGGCCCTAGACGGCCGAGACGTCGTTGTCATTGGTTATCCGGACACGCATACGCCCGAGAAAGCCGAAGTGTTAGCTGTCGTTGAGGACGACCCCGTCTTCGCTGTTAAACGGCTCAGCCAAGGCCAAATCTTCCGCCATAGTACGGATATAGACACGCCCTACGGCGTGGAAACATCGGTAAGCGAGTCTAAAACTTCGGCATTTCTTATGCCCGCCATTTGCCACAATGCCTCGACCATGGGCGGAAATTCTGGCTCACCTTTATTGGATATTAAAAACGGGCAGCTCTTGGGCGTTCATTTCAAGGGGTTCAAAGTCTTTAATCAAGAAGAAGCCGCGAATCTCGCCATGGCGATATCGCAGCTCACAAAGAGCGAGCAATTAAATAAGTTATCATCCGTGACCCCCATCACGGTAAAGACCGACAAAATAAGTTAATCAAAAAACCAAGCCACTAACGGGAGAGAAAAATGGCACGACCAAATAAAAGAAAAATCATAGCGAATGACGCCTATTTGAAAGAATGGGATGAATTCCAAGCAACACATCGGAGTCATGTTCCGATCTTACTGCCGATTTCTATTAGTATAGAAGACGGAATTATTGCGCG
>CAZNXP010000106.1:0-6954 GCA_964576955.1 uncultured Algimonas sp. | reverse complement strand
CCTCTCCGCCGCCATTTCACCAATTCAATACGCTTCCGCGCATTGAGGAGACTGATGGACATTAGTCTTACGTCTAAAAATAAGAACAAGAAAAGCCGTTCCGAGAGGAGCGGCTTTTTTCGATTTACGATACCGATACAGTGGGTTCTGGCTCTTATTTTTCTCGTTATGGTAACTGTTGTAGCAGTAGTCATACTTATAATTTCAGCTATGAATGTGGGTCAGCCAAGTGCCAATTATATTAAGGTGGAACTTATTCGTGGTCTGATTTTTAGCTCTACGTTCGGACTCTTTGCGGCATTCTATAATTGGTTCTGTAAAATGTTCGGCATGATGTATAATAAATGGCTAGTTGGCGCGCACTTCTGGTTCTTCTTTATTGGGGTAAATGTGGCACTCTTTCCGGCTAATTACATGAATATTACATTTAAATTAGGTCGTTGGATTGGTCGTGAAAAAGACCTCGAAATACTGAATCAAATTAGGGATTTTGGAGGCTGGACGGTACTCGCGGGTTTTGTGATCTTCTTTGTGATGTTAATCGAAGCGCTACTCATAACGAGACGCCGAATTGGTCTTGATGTCGATGTATCGAAATTCGATTAATCTCGGCTTTCCGATCGTGGAATGATTTTCAAACTGCGACATATGTTCATCCGCTCTTGTGAGACCCGCGCTTTTCGTAGATAGGCTCTCGCGATGAGCACTGACGCACATATCACACCTGACGTATTATCGGATGAGGCCTCTGAAGGGGCTGGCTTATCTTTGGCGGGGCCGCGAGATTTCTTCCAATTGATGAAGCCGCGCGTGATGAGCCTTGTGATTTTCACGGCGATTATCGGCCTGCTTGTCGCGCCGGGGTCTTTACCGCTTTATAATTCTGTTATGGCGATTTTCTGTATTGCTGTCGGGGCAGGGGCATCTGGCGCGCTGAATATGTGGTATGACGCCGATATTGACGCCCAAATGACGCGGACGAAAAAGCGGCCTTTACCACGCGGGATAATGGCGCCGAGCACGGCGCTGACCTTTGGTTTTCTTCTCTCAGCTGTCTCTGTGTGGATGTTGGGCCTTGCGACGAACTATGTTGCGGCAGGCCTGCTGGCTTTCACCATCTTCTTTTATGTCGTAATTTATACGATGTGGCTGAAACGCCGCACGCCGCAAAATATTGTGATCGGCGGCGCGCCCGGGGCCTTGCCGCCTATGATTGGCTATGCCGCTGTGACGGGGACGGTCACAATCGATAGTGTTCTTCTTTTTTTGATTATCTTCATTTGGACCCCGCCGCATTTCTGGGCTTTGGCGCTATACAAGCTTAGCGATTATGGCCGTGTGGGGATTCCTATGATGCCAAATGTGGCGGGGCCGAAATCTACGCGTAACCAGATATTTGGCTATTCAATCCTTTTAGCGGCGGTCGCAGCAGCCCCTGTCTTTACGGGACTGGGTGAGTCAATTTATGCTTTTGGGGCCTTGCTTTTAAATGCTGGATTTTTAGCGCTAGCCTATAAAGTCTGGCGTTCTCGCGCTGGCGAAAAAGATGAGGTCCAACCTGAAAGCCTCTATGAGGTTCAAAAAGGCGACCGCGATGCGCGCAATCTTTTTGCGTTTTCTATTCTCTATCTTTTTGCTATGTTCGCGCTGATTGGTGTTGATTATCTCTTATCTGGAGCTTTCTAAAATGCAGGAATATCGCGACCGTCCCACGCATTTCTCAAAGCCTACCAATGCGGAAGTCAAAGCTCGAACCAAACGAAATATCCTCTTAGCGGGGGGATTGCTTTTTTTCGTTATCCTCGTTTTTGTAACCATGGTCAGCCGGGGGCAATTACCTAATGCCGTCTAATAAGAAAACTCTGGTTATTCTCTCGGGCGTTGGCGTTGCTATGCTAGGCCTCGGTTTCGCTTCTGACCCGCTTTATGATACTTTTTGCAAAGTCACAGGATATGGCGGGACGCCAAAAATCGCGGAGGACAATTTGTCAGAGGTGATTGACCGAACCGTCACGGTCGAATTTGATTCGAATATCGCTCAAAATTTGCCATGGAATTTCCGTGCAGACCAACGCCGTATGGATGTGAAGTTAGGACAATCTGGTTTGGCCTATTATACGATCGAAAATGTAAGCAAGCAGGCCGTCACGGGTGTGGCTAATTTCAACGTGATGCCAGTCAAAGCAGCGCCTTTTTTCATCAAAACAGATTGTTTTTGTTTCGAAGAACAAACCATCCAACCCGGCGAAAAATTGACATTACCTGTGATTTTCTTCGTTGACCCGCAATTGGATGAAGATTCGCGCTTTGACGAAATTAAAACCATGACGCTGAGCTATACGTTTTTCCCTGCTGAAGAGGGTACAATGCCTGCAAAATCGACTGCATCCGCGACGAACTAAACCAATCTGCGATATTGCGGCGAGGCGACGTCGCGGCTATAGCAGCGACGACTTTAACATCCGCACGCCTATCTGTGCGAATCTATCATAAGAGTACCCTCATGGCCGGACACGCCGTCGAACACGACTATCACCTTATTCCGCCGTCTCCATGGCCGCTATTATCTGGCATCGCTGCCATGATTTGGGGCGCTGGCATGGTGGTTTTCTTTGCAGGCATAATTCCGCGCACTGGCAAATCTCCTATGTTAGAATGGTTCTTCTCTAAGGGCCTCGATAGCTTGCAAGATAGCTACCGCCCCGCCGCCGATAAGGTCGGCGCGGATGGGGGGTGGATATTGCTCGTCTTAGGCTCAATCTTTGCCGCCTATGTCATGATAGCTTGGTGGAAAGATGTTGCAGCCGAGTCAAAAGGCGGCGACCATACGCCCGTTGTTGATATTGGTCTTCGCTACGGCATGATCATGTTTATCATGCAGGAAGCCATGTTCTTTGTCGGCTGGTTCTGGATGTTCTTTGAGCTTGGTCTTTTCCATAAAATGCGTGCGGGCTGGGATACGGCTATCCTCGAAAATGCGCCTGCCTATGCTGATTCAATGGCGCCGGGCATTCATGCGATTGACCCGTGGAACTTACCGCTCATGAACACAGTGGTTTTGCTGCTCTCCGGTACGACTGTCACTTGGGCCCATCATGCGCTTATTCATAATGACCGCAAAGGCGCGAAATGGGGGCTTGGCCTAACCGTACTACTCGGTATCTTCTTTACCTTCTTACAAGGCGTTGAATATTTGGAAGCTTTCCATGGCCGCGACCATGGCGAGCCTTGGTTGTCGACGGATGCCTATGGGTCTGCTTTCTTCATGGCCACAGGGTTCCATGGTCTGCATGTCTTAATCGGAACGATTTTCCTTGCGGTGATGTTCCTACGCCTAACAAAAGGCGGCCTGCGTCCAGAGAAACATTTCGGTCTCGAAGCCGCCGCTTGGTATTGGCATTTCGTTGATGTCGTTTGGCTCTTCCTCTTTGCCTTTGTCTATATCATCTTTGGTTATAGCTTACATGGCTAAGGCTCTTGCTTAGTTTGAAACGTTATCGGCGGCTTATGCCGCCGTTTCCATTTTGGCGCGCTATTGGGCGTCTGGCTGGCAGGAAATTTTAGGTATGCGCGTGAAGTTTCGACCCATGCCGTGGCTAACAGCCATTGTTGCGCTCATGTTAGCAATCCTGATCTCATTGGGCGTCTGGCAATATAAACGGCTACAATGGAAGACAAACCTCTTGGCGGAAGTCGAGGCTTCTGTCACAGCGCCGCCGCTTACGTCATTAGAAGATTTAGAACGCGCGATTGAAAATGGTGAGCCCGTCGATTTTCGGCGGATTGTTTTTCATCCAGACCCCATAAGAGGCGCGCCTGTTTACCATGTCTATAAATCGCAAGCGGGAGGGATTTATTGGGATATCTATGGGCCAGTAGAGGGCGTCAATGCGCCCGTAAGTGGCCGTCGGATATCGATATTTGCTCGGTGGCGAACGATAGAAACGGCAGAGAAGGCTAATGAGATGGATGTCGTTTCTACGAGTCTGCTTTATGACCATATCGTCCCATATTACGGTTATGTCCGTAGAGATCACTCTATGGGGAGAGTTGAGAGCTGGCTTAAATCTAAACATAATCGAGAGACAAACCGTTGGTTCAAATTCAATCAGGATGGAAGCTGGGGTCAAGGGATGCCTAATTCTACTCGTTTGTCCCATTATATTGATGTGGAACCTGGAGCGACCTCGGCGGAAAGTCTCCCCGTGCGCCGGCCTTCTATCCGAAATAATCACCGTGATTATATGCTGACGTGGTTTTCATTCGCCTTTCTACTTCTAATTTTTTACGCGTTGATACATCGCCGGGCAGGTCGTTTGACATGGTAAGTTCTAGGGGCATGCAGACTGTTTTATCCGGCAAAGCGGCTGGCGGCGTTATTCGATTGAAGCATCCGAGATGGGCTGATTTCGAAGCTTGGGCTGCGCTGCGCCGCGCAAATTTAGACTATTTGCGCCCATGGGAGCCGCATGTATCTCAAACGGCCTTGACTCGGTCTGCTTATCGCGGGCGATTGTCGCGCCTCAAAAAACTTGTGCAACAAGACCACGCCTTCCCCTTTCATATTTTCCGCGAAGAGACCTTGGTCGGCGCCTGCAACATCACCCATATTGATAGAGGCACATCCCAATCTGCTAAACTTGGGTATTGGATTGGAGAGAGCTATACGGGGCGCGGATTTGCACGTGCTTCTGTTGGGGCCGCTAGCGAGTTTTGTTTTTCAGGCCTTGGATTGCACCGCGTTGAAGCGGCGGTTCAAAGCGATAACTCCGCCTCTATCAAAGTCCTTCAGGCTAGCGGGTATCAATTTGAGGGAACGGCGCGCGGTCTACTGAAAATAAATGGGGCGTGGCGAGATCACGATATCTACGCAAAGCTGAGCAAGGATTAAGCGCGGCCTCCGCTCTGGCTGAGACTGCTCGGGTTGATGCCCATATCCGTTAGGGCTTTTGCCCATTTTCCTTCTAGGTCTTGCGAGAAAACCAAATCATCATCGGCATCTTTCACAAGCCAGCTATTTTGCGCGATTTCTTTTTCTAACTGCCCCGCGCCCCATCCAGCATAACCCACAGCGAGAAGTGCATTTTTAGGATGATCATCAGAGACAAGGGATTCCAGGACATCTTTGGTCGAGGTCAATGACAGGGTATCCGAGATTTTCAGCGAGCTCTCTGGTTTGAAATAATCCGAACTATGTAACACGAAGCCTCGGTCAATATCGACAGGCCCGCCGTTTAGAACGGAGGTGTCCGCGACCCTGACGTCGCCGTCTATTCCAACTTGGTCTAAGAGATCAGATATGAGTAACCCCGATTTTCCTTTATTAACGATCAATCCCATCGCCCCGTCTCTGTCATGCGAGGTGATATAAATCACCGCGAAACGAAACCGAGGGTCGCCCATATTGGGGGTGGCGATTAAAAAGGAATTGCGGAAGCTCTGATGTTTAGAGGCAGATTCTTTCATAGACCTATAATGACATGTTTGCGTGCGGGGTCCAATAAACTCCACATTTCGGGATAAAAATTAACTGTGAAGGTTGAAAATCGTACTGACCTATCTTGCGCGGGTGTTAGACTCTCCCTATCTTTATCGAAAGACGATAAAATTATATTTTAGGAAATTTGACTATGACCATTCAAGCTGGGGAAAAACTCCCAACAACGACATTTATGAAAATGGGTCCAGACGGACCGCAGCCGATGAGTACAGATGATGTATTTTCAGGCAAGCGAGTCGCGCTTTTTGCCGTGCCAGGCGCTTTCACACCGACCTGTTCGGCTAAACATCTCCCGGGCTTTGTAGAAAAAGCGGCGATGCTAAAAGCGCGCGGAATTGACGATATCGCCTGCGTGTCTGTGAACGATGTTTTCGTTATGGGCGCATGGGGAGAGCAGGCGGGGAGCGCGGATATCCATATGCTCGCAGATGGGAACGGCGAATTCGCCAAGGCAATCGGCCTTGAACTCGACGGATCTGGTTTTGGCATGGGCCAACGTTCACAACGCTATGCCATGGTTGTGGATGATGGAACGGTCGAGAAACTTTTTGTTGAAGCACCGGGCGAGTTTAAAGTTAGCTCTGCCGAGCATATGCTATCTGAAATATAGGAGTTTCAAAAAGGGGCGAACAAATAAAATTAATTGTCGAAAGGGGACAACAACATGGAGCTAGGTCAAATCGGGACGATTTTTCTCGTCGCAGTCGTAATTATTCTGATTCTAAAAACTATTCGGATCGTTCCGCAAGGGTCGGAATGGACATTAGAGAACTTTGGGCGATATCAAAAAACACTCACGCCGGGTTTGGAATTCGTTATTCCGATATACCAGAACGTTTCCAATAAAGTAGATATGCGCGAGCGTGTTATCGATATCCCATCTCAGGATGTGATTACAAAAGATAACGTGATGGTCACGGCGGATGCTGTTGTCTTTATTCAGGTAATTGATGCGCAAATGGCGACTTATGAAGTTGCCAGTCTTGAAAATGCGATTCAGAACCTCTGCCTGACAAATGTCCGGACCGTTGTTGGCTCTATGGATTTGGATGAGGTTTTGTCAAAACGCGATCAAATCAATGCGCAGCTTTTGGCGGTTATTGATAATGCAACGGACTCTTGGGGGACGAAGGTCACACGGATTGAGATTAAGGATCTCTCGCCGCCACATGACATTACCCAAGCTATGAATAAGCAGATGAAAGCGGAGCGTGAAAAGCGGTCTGACATCCTAATTGCGGAAGGTATGAAGCAGTCTTCCATCCTTAAAGCTGAGGGCGAGAAGGAAGCGGCTATTCGGGAAGCTGAAGGCCGGAAAGAAGCCGCTTATCTAGATGCTGAAGCCCGCGAACGTGAAGCCCAAGCAGAGGCGAAAGCGACGGAAATGGTCTCAACCGCCATTGCGCGCGGTGATGTAAACGCGATCAACTACTTCGTGGCACAGGAATATGTGA
>CAZNXP010000105.1:0-7031 GCA_964576955.1 uncultured Algimonas sp. | reverse complement strand
CCCTGCATCGCGGCAGATTTGCATGTGTTTATCTGCAGTCGATTTGACAGCGGTAAATGGCATGACGAGGCCGTAGCCATAACGATAGGCGAGATAGATGCCAGCGGGGTCCGAGTTTTTATTTCCGTCATCAACCTCCGTTCGTTCATTTACCAATTGCCGGCTAGCATTTTGGACAGCGGCCTTTTGGTATGGTGCCGGTGCGAAGTTATCTAAGGCTGTCGACTCAGATTGAGCACTGAAATGCTGACTGTCTTCGCAGGCTGCGAGGGCCAGTGCGGATAATCCAATTAAGCAAAGTTTTCTCATTCTATCATCTCCCAGTGTTAGAGTTCATTTCCTTTGTGGTATTTATATGACGTTTCTCAAACTTATATCCTTGGCTTTATTTTCAATTTTCTCATTTAATCATTTCCACGGGTAGGCCTAATGACTTGACGGCGTCTAGCTGAGTCTCGGCATCCCCAACGATGAGATATTGCATCGCATTAGGTTTTATATTTTCAGCAGCAATCCGCTTGAAATCCTCGAGCGTCATAGATGCAATCGCTTTCGCATTTTGCGCGCGGTAGTCTGGCGCAAATCCGTAAGCATCAATTTCGCCTAACATGCCAAGCTTGTCATTTAGGGTTTCTGTTTTGAGAGCTTGCCCGCGCAGGAGCGCGCCTTTCAACTCTTGTAGATCGGCTTGCGTTGTCTCGGGGCCGTGGCTCGCCAAGATATTTCGAATTAATTCCAGAGACTCTTTTGTGACATTAGAGCGCACGGAGGAGGAGACAGTAAATGTCCCGTTTTCCTTATCCCCGTCAAATCCAGATCGAATGCCGTAAGTATAGCCTTTCTCGACCCGTAATTGTGTGTTGAGTTTGGAGGTGTAAATACCGCCGAGAGGAAAGTTGAGAGCGTCTGCTAAGGCGTAGTCAGTATGGGTCGCGGCGAGGGCAGGATGGGAGAGCCGCAGGACGGATTGTTTGGCGCCCGGCACATCATAGAAATAAATTTTGGCTTCCGCGACATTTGTCAAATTTGATGTAGCTGCTGGTAAGGATTCGCCCGAGCCTAAATCACTCTGAGCAAATGCATCTCTTACGGCTTGATGATTAAAATCACCTGCGAGACGTAAGCTTGCGCCATTGAGTGTATAATATTTTGAGTGGAAAGCCTTCAACGCGTCAAGCGTCACTGTTTCTAAGGCTTCGGCTGACCCATATCCTGTGCCGCCGGCGTGACGCAAAGGCGAGCTGGATGAATAACGCAATTCCGCCAATTCGCGGCGGGCAATGGCATTTGGGTTGCCTTCCGATTGGGTAATGGCTTGCGCGATTTGATTTTTGAGCGTCGCAAATTCTTCCGTGTCCCATCGCGGCTCGAAGGCCATTTCTTTGACTAAGGCCATGGTCGCATCAAAGTTACGGGCGAGCGTTGTGCCCGACACAAATGTCCCGGTGTTTCCGGCGCTAATATTAATCGTAGAGCCAAGTGCGCCAATCGCCTCTTCTAATTCGGCGGTCGTTTTATTCGCTGTGCCTTTGGACAACATATCCGCTGTCATCCCGGCGAGAGCTGGGCTGGAGACGTCGTTTCGCAGACGCCCCGCATCAAGACGCAAGGTGAAATTAATCACTGGGATTTCATCGCTGGCCAGACCAAAGACCTTTAATCCATTGTCATATGTCGTTTGCCAAACTGCGGGTGAGGGCAAATCATAACTTGCGCCAAAGGGCGGTTCTACCGTGCGGTCAAAGCTGGACGAGGTTGGGTTTTCAATGATGCGGGCAGCGGGGTCAAAATCAACGGCTGCGCCTTCGCCTTCCACAATGACTTCTTCGACAACATCAGCTTTGGCTGAACCTTCAATGCCCAGCTCTGCTTTGCCTTTCGGGACAAAGCTCGTGATGACGGCGGGTTTGTCTTTAAGATATGTCTCATAAACACGCGTCACATCTTCGCGGGTCACCCCGCGATATCCTGCGAGGTCTGTTTTATAAGCTGCCGGATTTCCGGTGAAGAGATTATATTCGGAGAGGGCGATGGATTTGTTTAGGGCGCTATTAAAATTGCCATAAAAATTGACTTCGATACCAGTTTTAATCCGGTCGAGGTCTTTTTGCGGTATTCCATTTTCTTCGAACCGGGTAAATGCCGTCTCAATCGCAGGCATAAGCGCATCTAAATCTGTCCCAGCATTGGAGGGTGTAATGAGATAAAACTCGCCGGCAATTTCCGACGTATTTGAAAAGCCGCCTAGACCCGGCGAGAGTTTCTCTTCATCGACAAGAACTTCATTGAAAGGCGCTGTTTTTCCAACGGTCAAATAACTCGCAAGGATTTCGAGCGCATAGCTATCAGGGTGATATTTTTCTACGATTGGCCAAACATGGGTGAGGCGAGGCACTGTTGCGAAATTATCTTCGTGGATGAGTTTAATACTCGCACCTAATTTTCCGGGACGCGCGCCGTAAGGTTTTATATCTTCGCCGCGCGGAATTTCGCCGAAATATTTTTCGACATAGGCTTTGGCTTCCGCGACATCGAAATCACCTGAAATCGTCACAGTCACATTATTGGGGACATACCAACGCGCATAAAAATCCTGCGTGTCTTTGAGGCTGGCCGCATCTAGGTCTTCGAGCGAGCCGATGACTTGCCAATTATAGGGATGGTCTGCGGGGTAAAGCGCCTTGCCGATGACATAAAAATTATGGCCATAGGGGGCATTATCGTTGCGTTGGCGCTTCTCATTTTTGACGACTTGCTTTTCATTGTCGATAACGTCTTGATTGACGGTTTTTATAAACCAGCCGAGCTTATCGGCTTCTGCCCATATGATTTTTTCCAGCGCGTCTTTGGGCACGGCTTGGAAATATTGTGTCATGTCATTGGTCGTGAAACCATTTGTGCCTTCGCCGCCGATACGCGTATTCATGGCATCTAACCCGCCATAGCCAAGGTTTTCAGAATCGAGGAACAGTAAATGTTCAAATAAATGCGCGAAACCCGTACGGCCTTCTGTCTCGCGCGCAGAGCCGACATGTGCGGCAAGGTTAATCGCGACCACAGGGTCAGAGCGGTCAACGTGGAAAATAACCTCTAGGCCGTTCTCAAGCGTGATTTTTTCAAAATTCAAATCTAGCGCGGACTCGGAACTTTGCGGCGCTTGCGTGTCGCTCGCTTGGCACGCGATCAGGGCGAGGGGAGCGGCAAAGCTTAAGAGGCAAGTGCGGAAAAGAGAGATCATGGGAAGCTCCGTCAAATCTTAGGGTTCACAATTCAATAGTGGGGCTAAACTGGGATTGTTAGTGTTTTATGGCGATGCTGCAAAATTCACTGGACGTTTAAAATCATTTCTGAAGCTTTTTCGGCAATCATGAGTGTGGGTGCATTTGTATTCCCGCTTGGAATTACGGGCATGATAGAGGCATCGACAACGCGCAAGCCTTTGACGCCGCGCACGCGAAGTTGCGGGTCTACAACGGACTTGGTGTCGCTGCCCATACGGCAGGTTCCGCTCGCGTGATCTCCGCGAAAAGAGGCCGCGCGAATATGAGTTTCAAAGGCTTCTCGTGAACTCTCCGGCGTTAATGCGGGCTCCAGACTTTCGATATGGCCGGACCGTTCCATCTCCGCAAAAATTTCTGAGGCTTTACGGACTGCCGCGACAAGCCCGTCAATGTCGGATTGGCAGCCCAGCAATTCATGTTCGATGATGGGCGGGGCCAATGGGTTCGGTGAGGCTAAACGGATACGCCCGCGCGCATCTGGCTGAAGGATCAGCGCGGCAATAGATAATCCATTTGTCCGCGGAACGCTGGCTTTCTTTTTTATGGGGTCATAATCAAAAAGGGCTGGCGTGAGCAGAAGCTGTATATCGGGAGCTGCAAGGCTGTCTCGAGAACGGCATAAGACCTGAGCCGAGGCCGCGCCGCTGCTTGCCGCGCCGCGTCCCCGTAGCAGCCAATTTGCCATGACCCACGGTAATTTCAACGGATGAGCCGCCGCATTTAAAGAGGGCAGCCGGGTTTTCGCTGTCATATAAACGGCGGGATGTTCCATGAGATTTTGTCCAACCTGAGGTGCATCGCAAATCAGCTCCAATCCATATTCGCTTAACATATCGGCTGGCCCAATGCCTGAGTGCATGAGGATTTTAGGCGAGCCCATCGCGCCGGCGCTAAGAATTATCTCGCCGCTGCATGCCGCGATGTGCTCGGTTCCGTTTTGCTGGAACGCCGCGCCGCTCGCGCGCTTTTTCTCAAAGATGACGCGGGTGACGTGCGCTCCAAGTTTGACCGTCAAATTTTTGCGCCGCCTGACGGGTGTAAGAAACGCGCTGGCGGCGGAATGCCGCCAGCCCGCTTTTTGACTATTTTGAGCATATCCAACTCCGCTTTGATACGCCCCATTATAATCTGGATTGAGTGCATGCCCGCAGGTAATTGCCGCTTCGACAGCTTTGTCAATCAAGGGTAGGTGATGACGCGCCAGCGCAACAAATTGCGGTCCAGCTTCTCCGCGGTAATCATCGGCGCCGCCTTTAAATGTCTCAATCGATTTAAAATGCGGAAGGACGGAGGCATAGTCCCATCCCGTGCAACCGCGTTGCGCCCAACGGTCATAATCGCTTTTATGGCCGCGAATATAAAACATGCCATTGATGGCGCTTCCGCCGCCAATGGCTTTTCCTGCCGACCAATTATCTATCTGCCCACCGCGAGAGCAATCGGGCGCGGCAGGATATTTCCAATTATATTTATCTTTCGAAATTGCTGACATCATACCTGCCGGGATATGCAGACTTGGCGCACGATTTCCTGTGCCTGCATCTAGCAAGAGGACCTTCGTTCGCGGATTAGCAGACAGACGGTTCGCAAGCACGCAGCCAGCCGAGCCGCCCCCAATAATAATATAATCCCAGATTTTTTCGGAAGGGCTAATCAAATCGTCCCGTTTCAACATTTTTATTTAAATCTTGCGCGGCGAACACCCGCCCATTCATGACGCCGTAAACACCTGCGGGTAAAATCCGCGCCGCGATAAGACCGCCGCCGAGATTGAAATTTCCATCGGACCGCCCAATGCACCAAGGCCGCATCGCCCCCGTCAGAACAACCGTTTTTTGTCCGACCTGTCCGTCCAAAGCTTTTGCGGTAAGCGACATCGTGCCTGTCCCATGGGTGATGAGGAGGCGGTTTTCTGGCGCGCTTTGCACGGCTTTTAAAATTTGTGCGCGGTGGATATCTGTCATGTCCAGACTATCAATCTGCATCAGCGTTTCAAATCGAGATATTTTTGTTCGCCCTTGGTCAAATATATCAGGCACGCGCGTATCCCCATCGAGCACAAGGGCTTCGCTGACCGTGTCATGGGTTTTGTCCAAAGTCCCGCCCGTGATGAGTACGCCCACGGGGCCTGCATTAAATTCGCGCAGCATTATTACTTCACCCGAAAAATATACCGCTTATGCACACCCTTAGCCGGTACTGCTTTGCCGTTAATTGTCTTTGGATTAAATCGCGTGCGCTTGGCCGCGCGTTCGGCCGCGCGCCGGAAATCTCTTTCATACCGTTCTGCCTGTATACTGACTGTGTCAACAGACTCGACTTTGCCCTCTTCATTTAAATCCATGGAAACAACCACAACAGCTCCGATATTTCTCCGTCTCGCCGCGCGGGGGTAATTGGGACTACTATTGCGCCTGACGCTAGGCGGCACGATGATATCTTTAGGGACAATAACTTCGGGCTCGGGCTCGGGTTCTGGTTCGGGTATTGGGAAGGTCACGGCCATGCGCGGCGGAGCCCCTGCTAATATATCTGAGGGGATTTCCTCTGGGATCGGACTTTCACCTGGATCGAGCGATCTGTCGGGTGTCCCAGTTGTTTTTGTTTGATCCAAAAGCTCGCGAATTTCGGCTAATTCCACGGCGCGGCCGCCTAAAAGACGCCCATTCCAGCGGGTTTCGTATTGCGCCATGGCTTGGTCTTTATCGGCTCGCGGGAGGCGATCATCATAAACGGCTTGAACCAAAACGTCCCAATCCTGAAGTTCGGCTGCGTTGATAATATCAAGTTGAGCGGCAATCGCACCCTTACGGTCCGAGTCGGGGTAAACGCGCTGGAAGTCCAATAAACGCGCCCGCCGCAGCGCGGGCTGGGGTTCGGATAGGGCTGAGAGATAGGCCGAACGAGATGCAGGCGTGTCGATTGATTGGCCGGGAGCGGTTTTCTGCCCGGGGCTCATGAGCCAAACAATGAAAAAGACCAATGCGGCGAGAATCGCCCCTATGATAAAGGGCAAGACAGAAAATCTAGCCGCTGGGGCGAGGTCCTCTTCATCTTGGTCATCAATCACTTGGTACATACCCTATTTATAAGCGAGAAAATCGGGGGCGCTATTGAAATTATAAGGACAGGCGCGCAGAAGCTGCGTTATGAGCACATCAGCCCCACTTAATAAGAACTCTCACGTCGTTTTGGTCGATGGATCTGCCTATATTTTCAGGGCGTTTCACGCTTTGCCGCCTTTGACCCGTAAAACCGATGGTTTGCCCATTGGCGCGGTGGCGGGTTTTTCCAATATGTTGTTCAAATTACTGCAAAACCAGACGGATGCAGATCGCCCGACGCATTTTGCTGTGATATTTGACGCTTCTGGCAAGACATTCCGCAATGATATTTACGACCTCTATAAAGCCAACCGCGGCGAGACACCTGAAGAGTTGATTCCGCAATTCCCGCTAACGCGCGATGCGACCAAAGCTTTTGGGGCGGCGTCCATCGAGATGACGGGTTTTGAGGCCGATGACCTCATCGCGACTTATGCTCGTATTGCCGATGAAGCGGGCGCGCGCTGTACCATCATCAGCTCGGATAAGGATCTCATGCAGCTGGTCACAGAGAATGTCATCATGCGTGACCCGATGAAAAACAAAGATATCGGCATCAAAGAAGTCGAAGAAAAATTCGGCGTCAAACCTGACCGCGTGATTGATGTGCAGGCCCTTGCTGGGGATAGCGTTGATAATATTCCAG
>CAZNXP010000104.1:0-7046 GCA_964576955.1 uncultured Algimonas sp. | reverse complement strand
ATGAGGACCGCGCAAGATGGGCATTTTAGCCGAGGCAATCAAGGAAAAACTCACCGAAAAGTTCAATCCGTCGCAGTTGGAGGTCCAAGATCAGTCACATCTCCATGCTGGACATGGCGGGGCGGCAGAACATAAGGCTGCGTTTCCTGATAAAGACATGAGCGCAGAGACCCATATTCACGTCATTATTGTGGCCGCCGCCTTTGACGGTATGAGCACACTCGCCAAACACCGCGCGGTTTTGGAGACGGTAAGCGATGAGGTTGAGCGCCTGCATGCGTTCTCTTTGGAAGCGAAATCCGCTTAAAGGCTCTCGAGATGTTCACGAAAACCTGACAGTCACATTAACAGTCTGTAGCTTGCGCGGGGCTTAAAATTCCTTCAGCAAAGGTTAATCCGCGTTTTTGTAGGAATAGACTATGATGAAACAGGTATTACTCGCATCATCTTTGCTTGCCTTGGGAGCATTGAGCACGGGCTGTGCGACAACGGCGCAGGGCATTAGCAAATCTGCTGTCAATAAATCAGCGCCTAATGAATCTTTGCGGGCCGACATTCCTGATGGCGGCGTTTTGGCAGTTGTTCGTTATCCCGCCATTGTTGAAGAGGATGCGAAAGATGCGTTTCACCGCGCCTTTGCGAGACAAGCCATTGGCGGCCGTCCCGGGAAAGGCGTGACAAATACGATTGAAACCGTCGCCATAGCCGATGCCACGATTTTAAAATCTAATTATTTCGCGCTCTCTTTATATAAAGAGCTCGCCGCTAAGTTGCCTGAGCACGGCGTCTTGCTCTCGCCGCATGCCGTGAAGCTAGGCCCTGGAGGCGAGCTGACCTCAGAACCTATGACGGCAGCTGAAGACCTCCCTTCCGTCGTCTCAGTCGATTTTGCGACCTATAGCTTTCCAGACCACAGTAAAATGATGAGCAATAGCCTGCCGTTGACATTTGGTGACCTCATTACGCCGCTAGTGACGGTTCGCACGGACCACCGCGCTAGCGCGCCTAATCAAGGCTTGCTCTTAGCTTCACAGCCGCTTGTTTCCCGCGCGGCGGCGGAGGGCCGAGAGGCCGCCCTTGAGACAATTGATGCCCTGCAGCGCGGTGATTTGGAACCTGTTACCCCAGAGCTGGATTTTATTTCCTATATCACAAATGATACGCCGCAGACGGTTTCCGTCCAAGCGCTGACGACTCGCTCTGATAAGAATGCGACCTTAGTTTTGCCAGTTGAAAAAGTCCGCATTCCCAAATCTGAAATGGCCCTTTTGACAGGGGCCAGCGACGGGACCGTTGATCCGATTGATGATGTTTACACGGATGCTATGGCCAGCCGGATCGTGGCTTTGATTAACGGGCTGGATACAGAAAAGGCGGTCATGATGGGCCGCGCTGCGAGTATTGCTGAATTTGACCCGAGCCTGGCCGCCCTCACATTTGTTGGCAGCGATGAGGATGATTATGCGGCCCGCGCGGCCTATGCAGAACGATTGCTAGATGCGCAGCGTAAATATTTATCCGTTCAATCCTTGCGTATTTTTGATGGTATTCATAATGGCGAATTAGGCGCGCAAGTCCGAGATATGCTCGCGGCTGAACATAATGTGCTTGAAACGCGCCGAACTCTTGCCCGTCAACAAAATTTGGCGGCGGCCCTGGCTGTTGCCTCTGTGGTCGGCGGTATCGCGGCAAGTTCGGGCGGGGCTCAGACTCCGAATGAGCGGCGTCAACGCTCTGCGACGGGATCAATATTGACCCAAGCGGGCATTTTTGCCGCGACCGAAGCCTATTCGAAAGCGCAACTGTCCAAACAGGTAGGCATTAATTACTTAAATTCTGTTGTTCCGGCATTGGATCAGCAAACGACGGTGACATTGGACCTTCTCGACTCGAATGAAACAATTACCGCCATTCGCTATGAGGATTTACAATCAAAATTGCAGGACCTGTATAGCTCGCGTCAGCGGTCTTTGGAAACGGTTGCCACGCAATGTGCTTATTTGGACGCCGGCGGCGCAAAGCGCGGGACTTGGCTGGGCGTCTGTGAAAACGGCTTGGCGAACGGATCAGGTGCAGGTGTTTTGGAACATAGCGACGAAGTGGTTGAATATTACGGCTATGCCAGAAATGGCTATGCTGAGGGCCCAGGTCTCATGATTAAACATAGTTCTCTCGGCAGCCTTTCTTATGAAGGCAGTTTCGCCAGCGGGCGTCCAGATGGTGTCGTGCGCGTGAGTCAATCTGGCCGCAAAGATGAGAACCGCATTTTTGCGGCGGGTATTGACCAAGGCGAGTCGGCCCAATTAGCGGCGTCTCCTTTTGACGGGTTAACGGGCGGAGTTGTGAACTAATGTTTCGCGCTGGACTGATATTGACCGCCTGTTTGGCGTGGCCTGCGCTCAGTTTTGCGCAAGTCGCCGCCACGACGTCTGAGCTCTATGGTTTGGGCGATGCGCCGGCGGCGGCGGCCAATAATCAATCCCGCTGTATTGCGCAAATGGCGGAGTTTCCGACAGATGATCCGACGGCCCGCTATCAGTTTTTTCAATTAATCAGCGATGTCGGTTACGGCGCTGATGATCAAACCCGCGCGCTACTTAATCATTATGGCCAGCCCTCTGTCGAAATCGGCACGCCAATTGTGTCTGTGATTGAAGATGTTGCAAACCCCGTCCTGCGTCAGGCCGCGCCTGAAGTTATTGTCTCGAGTATGAATTTTTTAATCGATTTCGCAGGCGCCTGTGAGGTTTTCATAAAAGGCCAAACGGATAGCTTAATTGCTTTTGATAATACGCTCACAAACCCTGAATTAAATTCAGGGATTGCTGAAGACGCTTTATTTTTACGCCAAATCCTCTCGGAAAGCCTGACACGACTCGGAGCGGATACGGATGCGAATTGGGGCGCTGCCTCACAGAGTTATTCTCGCAGCCTCGTCCAGCAAAGAGACGCTGTTGAATTTGCCGCTTTTGAAACGGATATATCTGAGCTGGAAACCTTATTTATGGATGATCTGGACGGACGATTGGCGCGGTCAAATGAGGTCATAAATTCTGAAATGGACCGTGAAATTTTAGGCGATTCCATCACCCTAGCCCGGCAAATGAACGAAGACGCAAAGAAAAAAGCCCGCGACGACCGGCTGTACCGCTTGCTGCGTCTGTTCGGCGGAGGGCGGTAAACTGCGCGCGCAACGGCGTAGCATTGCGGTTTTTTCAATTTCGGCGCTTGACCTTTTTGCGGCGGCGTTAGGGGCATTTATTCTCATCGTTTTGGTACTTTTTCCTTATTATAAATTGGGCGGCACAGATGTGTCGATGGAAGAGCTAGAGGAACAAGTCCGAAAGCGCCGCTTCGCCGCTGAAACCACGCGAACAGATATGTCGGTTATCCGCGCGCTAGAGAGCGAAATTCGTTTTTTAGACAAGCAATATTTGACCAAAGAAGTGGAAATGAGCGAGACGGAAGCCAAATTGGCCGAAGTCTTAAAAGCCATCACTGAGGTTGAAATACCGGACCCGCAGCCTCAGCCCGATCCTGAACCTGACCCCACGCCCGAACCCAAGCCTGATATTCCGGAACCCCCGCGCTCTATTAACCGCGGCGTGCCTTTCTCTATCTTAGGTCTTGCGACGGATAAGCGCGAGGTTGTGATACTTGTCGATATGTCTGGCTCGATGCGCGCCCATCGGTCCAAAGTCTTGCAAGCCCTCAATGAAATTCTGGCGCAGATGAAACCGGATAACCGTTTTGCTATCATTGGTTATCGCGGCGGCCCGACATATGACAGTTTTCCGTCAAATGGCCGCCTTATCCAAGCCGATAGCGCAACCCTTGACCGCGCGAGGGCCTTTGTTGAGTCGATGCCGCGCCGATTTGGCGGCGGTACGCCGACGCAAGGCGCGCTCATTCGGACGATGAACCTGCGCCCCGAGGCGATTATTCTTATGAGTGACGGCGCGCCTGATGACGGCAAGCCTGGAGCCATCATTAATAATGTGACGCGCCGAAATCGAGGCCGCGCGGAGATCCATACCGTTGCGATTGGGGATTATACCTCCGATAAAAAACTAACAATATTCTTGCAAGAACTCGCCAATCAAAACCGGGGTGAATTTGTGGGGCGTTCACGATGAGGGGGCCACGATGAAACGCCGCGCCTCACGCGAGATTGAAGTCTTCTCTATGTCGGCGATTGACCTCTTTGCGGCTGCAATGGGGGCTTTTGCTTTGCTCGCCATTATCTTGTTGCCCTATTACCAAAATGAGCTACGTGAAAAAACGCCCGAAAATGCGATTGCGCAGCTCTTACGCGCCGCGCAGGAAAGCTCCGTTGAAACGGAAGAAAAGAAAAAGGCGCTAGAAATTAAACGCTCCGCCATGGCGCGCAATGTCTCGGATATAAAATCTGATGCGCAAGAGCTGCTCAATAAGCTGCGCGCAGCGGAGCAAAGCCTGCTGGAGAAAAAAGCCGCCGTCACGCCGCCGCCCGCCGTCGTTATTCCTGAACCTATTGAGGAAGAGCCGGGGCCGCTACCAGAACCCGCGACCGTTTCTTTTCGCTTCTTGGGTATGAATACGACCGCGGATGATATCGTTGTCGCCATGGATATGAGCCGCTGTATGGGCGGCCATGAGGAAAGCGTGAATAAATCCGTCGAGAGAATTGTACTCTCCCTGCAGGAAAATCACGCGGTGAAGATTGTCGGCTTTCAGCAAACAGATGCAGGCGCGCGCCTGCGGCAATGGCCCAATACGGGCGGGCTGCGCCAGATTAATGTAGGCGGGACAAAAACCGCCGCCATTGATTTTGCAAAAGGCCTGACGCGCAATTTTGGCGGGTCGGCCTCTATGCTTGATGCTTTTGATAAAATGTTTGCAGGGCCGGGACAGGCAATTTTCCTCGTCAGTGACGGCCTGCCTAATCCCAAGGCCAATGACGGCCTCTCGCCTAACCGCTTGATTGCAGAAATTACGCGGCGTAACGCGGCCCTGCCGGGCGGGCCAAAAGAAATTCATTCTGTCGTCGTGGGGAATTACTTTGATTATCGCGGTACAGTCGATTTTATGGAAAATCTGGCGGCCAGAAATAATGGACAATTTATGGCCTTGGCGTCGACCTCGGCTGGTGTATGTGATTAGGTAAGATTGATATGAATACCTCTACAAATTTATTCCGAAGACTTTTTGTTCTTTTGGTCGCCGTCATTGGCGCGATTGTCACCATTGGTATTATCCGCGTGGCCGCTTCGCCCGCCTTGCAAGAAATCCTGCTGGATGCAGATGCGAGCTTTTGGCCCTTTACCGTGCAGAACATCATGTGGGTCGCGCTCTTTATCGGCTTTGGCGAATTATTCCTGCGCTGGTCAGCGGCCAGTGATGAGGAAAATCAGCTTAAACGCGGCTATCTGCCTACTGATGGGCGGGCCTTGGATATGGGCACTTTAGGCAAAATTAAAACCGGAATTGTGGACCGCCGTTTTGGGCGCGCGGCTTTTTTACCGCGTATGATTGAACGCACCATCGACCAATTTAGAATGAGCGGAAATGAAGACCAAGCGATCTCGGTCCTGAATTCCTCGCTCGAACTTTACATGCATGAGATTGATTTGCGCTATTCTATGATGCGTTATTTGACGTGGCTCATCCCATCTCTCGGATTTATCGGGACGGTTATGGGGATTATGTTCGCCCTGCAATATGCGGGCGTACCAGCCAATGCAGAAGCGGATGATTTCCTCTATCAGGTGACCTCTCGCCTCGGTGTTGCCTTTACAACAACCTTGCTCGCGCTGATTATGTCGGCGGTTTTAGTGCTGCTGCAATCGCTTATTCAGGGCAAAGAAGAGCGCGCGCTGAATGAAGCGGGACAATATTGTTTGGATAATTTGATTTTGCGTTTGGGAGAAGGCACTGATGCAAGAGCGCAAGCTGACCGGAAAACTTAGCTATGAACCGTGTGAAAAAAAATCGCCATTATCTCTTTCTTTTTGCTTTAATTTATATCGGCATTTATATTCTGATTGCGATATTTCAGGCCCTGCTTGCTAATTTTTTTAATTTTGTTGTACCTTTTGTGGGCAGCGTGGTTGCCTTATTCTCGGCGATGTTTGTCTCGAGAATTTTTTACAGACATGAAAGTCGATTCCCTGATAAGGCGGAACGGAAAAAGCTCATCATCGGCAGCTTATTAGTTTGGCTTGCGATTACATTTATTGTTTCAGTGCTTGCGGTGGCGATTATACTTCTGACAGTCGGCCGTAATGGTGCAGACGGCCTCATGTCCCAACTCCCGGGCGGGATAGTTTTAGTCGTCATTTTCTTTGTTCTTTTGGCCATCGCGACTCCTTTCCAGCTTCTCATGATTTATCTTGGATATGCCAAGCTTGGCCCTAAAAAAGCTCCGCAGTCGCGTGCCAAAGATAAACCCATTTTTGAACAAGCAGGGCTTGAAGCCAATGCGGCGGAAGATGCCTCTCCAAATTGGACTGAAGAGACGCCGCATACTGCCGCGCAATCTTCACCTGAAGCCGCGCCGCCAACCGCCGTGCAAGATGGCTGGCAGCCGCCAAACGATAGTTTTGCAGTTCGGGATGAACGCGCACCAATTTTAAAATATGCCGTCGGCATCATTGCCCTATTGGCCGTTGGCGGCGGCGCTATTTGGCTCGCGTCAAAAGTTGTGATTGCTGATGAGGTTCCGACAATTGAACGGGCCGATAATTCAATAGATAAACCGCTTAAAGACGAAACGCCGCCGCCCAAATCCGCCGATGATCTCGCGTGGGTCAAAGCGCTCGAAATCGATACGGTCGAAGGCTACCGCGATTATATTGCGAATTTCCCCAATGGCCGTCATGTCGAAGATGCGCAGCGCCTCATCAATGAATTTGATGAAGAGGCGTGGAAACTCGCCGATGAGCGCGACACAATCGAAGGCTATGAGGATTATCTCGAAAGCTGGCCAGAAGGCCTGCACGCCACAGAGGCGCGCGAGCGTATCGCCAAGAAAAAGGCCGAGGAAGAAGCCCGCCGTAAACAAGCAG
>CAZNXP010000103.1:0-7054 GCA_964576955.1 uncultured Algimonas sp. | reverse complement strand
ATCCAGGATGTCGGTTCCGCCGCCGCCCGCGATGAGGTCATCACCGTCGCCGCCATTAATCGTGTCCGCACCACCGAGACCGCTTAGGACATCATCACCGCCATTGCCGTTAAGGACATTGTCAACTTGGTTACCTGTAATAACATCATCACCGGTATTTGAACCCGATACGTTCTCAAAATTCGAGAAGACATCAGCGTCAGCACCATTAATTTGGACGGTACCTGAGCCTGTTTCGTCAAGCGTCACAACAGTGCCCGCTGGTGTAGCTGTCAGAAGGAGCGTATCTACGCCCTCTCCTCCGTCCAACAGATCTGCGCCGCCGAAGGAGTGGATCGCATCATCACCTGCGCCGCCATCAATAATGTTAAAATCATTATTTCCGAGAAGCGTATCGTCGAAATCTGTACCAACGATATTTTCAAAATCGACCAGAGTTAGAACGGTTTCGCCGTCAACTTCAACAACGCCATCTTGAGTGGCTGGGCCAGGGTTTGGTGTATTTGTATCAAGGTCAATACGTACGCCAGTGCCGAAAGAAGAGACGTCAATCGTATCCCCATCACCTTCTCGGCCTTCGAAGATTTCAAAATTCGCGACCGTATCGACAATTTCAGCGCCTGAAGGCGCTAAATATTGTGCGGTACCTGTACCTGTTTCATCAACTGAGACAGATACTTCGGAACCAATATCTGCAAATGAAACCGTATCAATACCATCGCCGCCATCGGTAATGTCAGCGCCGCCCCCGCCGGAGATAAAGTCATCACCTGCTCCGCCGATAAGTGTGTTCGCCGCTGCGCCTGTTGCGATCAAAACATCGTCATTGTCAGTACCCGTTAGGTTCTCAATGCCTGTGAAGGACTCATTGACCATGCCGTAATCAGCCGTACCTGTTCCATCGGCTGCAACTGATGCCGTGACGCCAGATCCGATACCTTCGAAGGAGTTTGTGTCGTTACCCTCGCCGCCATCAATGACATCAGTACCGCCGCCGCCAACAAGGAGGTCATCACCAGCATCACCCGAGAGCGTATCATTACCAGCACCGCCAATTAATGTGTCATTACCAGCCAATCCTGAAATATCATCATCGCCTCCAAGGCCGTCAATTGTATCGTCTCCATCTGTACCCGTCAGGACATCATCTCCCGCCGTCGGCCCAGCGGGCACGTCTTCCGCAACTGGAGGTGCGATTTCGACATCATCATCACCGCCACTGGATAAGGCGATACCAACACCGGCCACAACGGCAGCTCCAAGCCCAAGAAGCGCGAGATTAGGACCATCTGCACCTATCAGACCTTCCAAAATATTTTGATCAACAAGGAACTGCCCATTTGCTTGGACAAAATCGCCAGCGGGAACAACAAATGTCTGACCATTTGCCAACTCAACTAACAATGAACCATCCGGCTGGACAATGGCATTCGAAAACCCGTTCAGAGATGCCAAACTGACCGCATCTCCCACGGTTGTTTGCGCCGAAGCTTCTTGTGAAATCATAAAGGCGCCGGCTGCTGCAGCTGCCGCCATTTTGGTAGCTAGCTTACTCTTTTTAACTTGAGTTTTTTTTGTCGATGTCATTGTGCTGTCCTAATCAATATGGAAATTTTAAACGGATAAACCTCGAAATTTCGGAAAGGATATTCCGAACTACAGAGATAAGACGTTCCACCAGATGAAAAGGTTCAAAAAAAATTAATCATATTTCGATTGAGTCGGAAAAAGGGTGTCCTTACCCCTTAAAACTGTTCCATCTTTTACTTAGCAATTTTGATGGTTGAACATGATCCCATATATGGGACGCTTGGCGTGAGAAAATTCCGCTGGACAAGAGCAAGGTGGCCTGTGTGGCCTAAGCCCATCATCATATCTGCCGGGACTTTATAGCCAATTGAGCTACAAGGCTTGCCTAAAATGCGGAAAATATAGTCCAGTTATACAAATGAAATTTAGAAGAGTTTAGACAGCCCCGAGTTTTTTCAACACGGGGAGTACATTCATCGTAAAATCTTGATACATTTCCTTCAGTTTTTTTAGATTTTCTTCCGGGCGTTCAAGAGTTTTATTGGAAACAACTAGGTTTTGATTTTGTGCTTTCAATATCTCCCAAACATATTCCGGTATCTTTTTCTTATCCAAATTAATAGCGTGGAGGAAAAGCTGTTGTATTCTATTTACAGGCATCGCCATACCGATCATTGGCGCTGCCAGAAAATTCATACTCTCGGACGATTCGGCTTTACGGCAAATTTCTCGATTCAAACTTCGGCTCGCCCGTAAATCTTCCTGGGGCGTTTCGGAGCTTGCAATTGGCGCCAAAAATCCTTCAGCTGTTAAAATGAGTAACGCTTCCCAAACCTGCCATTTCGTCAATGATTTACAACGCTTATCCTTTAAAATGTCCCCAATAGAAATTTCCGTTTTTGCCGTGGAGGCAATAAATGAAGTAATTGGGTCATAAATTGCAGGAATGAGATTAGCCCCTCCTAAGGACGTCTTGACCTTTTTTGGCGGATGTTTCTTATCAGCTATACATATAAAGGATTGTGATAATATCTGACGTCCCAGTTCAAATTCCGTTAAACGCCTAGGACCTTTTACAAAAATATCCCGTCTGAATTGTTGATTTAAAAAATAGTCTTTCGTCGTCTCGCGCAAGATTGGATCAGAAATTTTAAGAAGTGTCTCTCGAGCTTTCTGCGGAATACTAATCGCATCGATATTTTCTAAAATACTAGCGGACGCTCCAAATGTGAGCTTTGCTTCATCCAATATATCCGCAATTTGGGAAAATGGCATCGGATCCCAAAACGTATTGAAATACTCATGGGCAATGTAACTTTTGTTTGAGTTCTTTATTTGCTCCAATCGTTTTTTCAACGATGGATTAGCCGCGAAGTAAGCGGCGTCCGCATTCATGACGCCATCAACAAATGCAATTGATTGTTCAACCCGAGACAAAATTCCGCCCGTTGCAGAACGTTTGGCATATTCGGACAAAAGGTGCCGCAATGGAACAGCGGGTGACCAACCAGGCGTTACGTTATAGCTAATATAAAGAATGCCCCCAATTTTGAGCTTCTTCGAAATAATATCAACAATCGCCGCGCGGCTATCATCGGAAACCCAAGACCAAATCCCATGTAGTGCAATGATATCAAATTCGGGTAGATCGGATCGGTTAGCAAGTTCTTCAAAGGAATCATCAAAGATTTTGATGTCCTTGCCGGTCGTCACACTCAGGTCATTCGCATGTGCCGCTTGGCCAGGATTAAAATCTGTTCCGTAAAAAGCGCCAGATGTTACAGCGGCATTAATATTGAGAGACAACCCTTGCCCGAAACCAAGTTCCAAATATGTAGGATATGACCCTACAGAATGTTGGATGCCGCGAGATAGCAATGCCAGCTTTAGCCTTACAGGCGAAAGTTCGGAGTAATATCCATAAAGATATTCAATCTCGGAAATGTATTCACTATCCCACATGAAAAAGCGCCTCTTTTCAATTGTAAGCCTGGAAAGTCATACATGACCAAACGAAAAAACCAAGCGTAAGGGGCGTTAGGTACGCTTGGCTTCCTCGTGATATGTAGCGACTGCTCTTAGAACTTGAAGCTACCACCACCACGAACGGTTGTTTCTTCATTATCTCCGCTAAAGCTATGTTTCACGCCAGCAAAGATACTGAAGATACCGCTAACCGTAGAGTTTACACCAGCATCGATCGTTCCAAATCCATCCGGGTCGACACCTCTGAGGTCAAAATTGTCACCCCCAGCAACGAAGTCAACAGAACGGTCAGCATCGACATTGCCTTGGAATGTATAGCTTAAATCGACGTATGGACGGAGGTTGAAATTACCTGCATCAAAGTCAGCAGTTGCACGACCACCAATACTTGGGTTGAAAATAGTGTTAGATTCCTCAGCGACATTAAGGCTTACACCGCCGCCGCCTTCTTCAGTGAATCCTTCTGTATCCCAATTCCGAGCAGCAATACGGCCATAAGGTGAGAGCACAGCACCATTTTCCAACTCAAACGCATAGCCAACTTCCAGACCGCCATCCCATTGTTCAGCGTCATAATCAGCAGTGATTGTTCTGGTTGTAAGGTCAAGCACACGCTCAGTCTCAATGTCGGAAAAACTATAAGAGAAATCTGCTGTCCCATAGAAGTTGCCAAATTTTTGTACAGCATAAACGCCAGCTGTGAAGCTTTCGAGATCGGCTGTTTCTTGAGTTCCTACAGCCTCGACCTCATGCTGCCCATATCCAAAGGCAAATCCAAAGGCGCCATTCGGACTATAAGCGAAGTCAGCTCCAAAATTGCCGCCATAGCTATCAACATCGACGTCTGAGGCGCCAAAGTCCTCACCACCACCGAGCGTCGCATGACGTGCAAATGGATTGAAGTAAACACGGCTGCCCAACTCATCACCACCGATGAGTGATGTTTTCAACGTCTGTAGCGGAATGTTCGAAAGCACTGACTGGTTAACCGCTGACACGGAACCATGGATTTCGCCGCCGGACAGCTCATCAAAGAGCTCCCCAGCTTGGGTTTCATTTAATCGGAAATCTAATGCCGCACCAAGATTGGCAATATCTTGCGCAAAGCCTATTTCTTCAACTGAGTTGAAGCTGGCCACACCAAGCGCGTCATCCCTGATGCCTGTGACAGCCTCTGCGAAAGTGCTATCAAAGCCAGTTGCGGCTGAAACAGCGTTTACATTCGTACCCGCTGATGAATAGCTCGAACGGTTTGCGATTACAGAGACGGTTTGCGCGCCCGTGTCATGAACAACGTCAAAACTAACAAAGTTAGAGGCTATAGACGGCGTGGCAGTTGCCGAAACGTTACCTTCCCCAGTATAGCTAAAGATTTCAGCGCCATCACCACTTAGGAAAAGGCTATCCTGAGCAACGACAAGGTCGATAGTCCCCGCAAGGTTTAGGTCTCCATCGACTTCCACATGGGACGATGTCGAAGCCACCACATTCCCAAAACTATCCCCACTAAAGCCGCCTACTGCAACTCCAGCGTTACCACCTCCAGCGACAGTAAAGAATGGAATTACGGCTTGCCCATTTATCGGCCCTAAGGTTGAGTTGCCAAATTCTGCTACATTAATTCCCAATGGCGCAAAGCGTGTCAATGTCCCATTCAGACCAACGGTTGTCGTTCCGGATGCAGATTGAGTATAATCGCCTTGTTGGAAAACATTGATACCTTCAATGATTTGTTGACCAGGGCTGATTAGATTTTGACCAATAACAGGTTGGGAAATATCAACACGGCGGCCGATAACAATATTAGCATCATTATTGATATCCCCACTAATACCAAAGAGAGGTGGGTTTACTGGGTTAGGAAATAACCCTCCAGCACCGGTACTAACTCCAGTGTTACCATCCAATGTCAATTGCAGTTCACCTGCGTTCACATTGATATTTTCAGCATCCACTGTCCAGACGGGGAGTAGTCTTGATGGTGACGTAGGAATGAACTCCTGGCCAACAATCACGAATGTACCTTCGTCTTCCTTATTAAGCTCTGTCAAGCCAAGCAGCCTCACAGAGGTCGCAGTATTCGGAATGGGACTATCAAAGCCGACGACACCGTTAGTACCGCCAACGTCCACAACGCCGCCCACTTCCGTTAGGAGGTCGTTGGCTAATGTCACACGAGGTGTCGCTAAGAACTGCTCGGCGGTCTCTGGAAGGGCATTGACAACATCAACGCCTAAGAAACCACTTCCATTCAAATTAACAATAGTTGTTGTCAAATTCTCATCCGTCTCATCATCGCGCTGAGCAATGATAGAGCCAGCCGTTATAGACCCGGAATTTAAGTTGATGGTGGCATTGATATCACTGGTTTGGAAATCATCAAATTCACCCGTATCTGGATCAATCTCTCTAACAGTCGCGCCAGTGACATTAATACCTCCAGATATATTATTCTGATTAACAGTGTAATTTTGCTGGAAAAGAGTCGTTGGCAAGGTGATTGTCTGCGTTGATGAGCCCGCTGTATCATTGCTGACAATCGTGAAGTTATCTACGCCAAAGCCCACATTAATAGACCCAAACACAAGCCCATCATTATTGACGGTACCATTCGCACCATTGGCAAATACATTACCTTCAATCAGGGCCCCAGCGCTATTGTTAACAGTCGCATCTCCGCCAATCGCAGTATAGACCGTCGTCGTCGTCTGGTCTCGCAAAGCCGCATTTTGCGTATTCAAATCAACTACCGTGGTGGCAACGTTCGTGCCGATAGCACTTGCTTGCACAAAGGTAGCAGAAAACCCACCAGGCCCTGTTTCTGGATCACCAACCACACCATTATTATTGACTGTAGCTGCGGTCGTACCAAAGACGTTAATTCCCTCTTCAACTACACCGTCATTCGTGGCTGAAGATGCCGAACCTACGCGTGTTGAGGTCTCCTCCCTAAGAATATCAATACGTCCGTCTGCGTCTCGCGTTGTGGTTTGGGTCGTGGCGTTATCGGTAAATTGACTAGTCGCAGAAACCTGGCCTCCCACAGTAGAGCCGTTAAGCACGTCAACGGTCGCGCCGGCAACGCCAGTTGCGTTTACGTTACCGCCGACGCTATCCAAACCCATCTCTTGGAACTCGGACGCTGTATCAATTGTAACTGCCGCAGCGCCGCCAGTAATTTCACTGGAGTTAGTGAAGACAGTTTTATTATTCACAACGCCATCTTGGTTGACCAAGGTTGGAAAGAAAGTTGAGCCGGAGGCGGGATCTTCCGCATTTCCATTGAAATAATTACGCGTGGTATTCGTCGTCACAAAGCCGAAAGTATTAGCAGTAACGTTATTCCCAACTACGCCCGTAATATCAACGGTCGCATTTCCGCCTTGCGCAAAAACGTCAACATTGTTCTCGACCATGCCAGCAATGTCAGCTTGCGCATCGCCGGCTGCTGCAGAGGTGCCGCTGGTGGTGGTTTCCTCTTCAAAGGCTGTTACATCGCCTGTCATCGCATCGCGAGTAAAGGTTCTCGTCTCGGAAG
>CAZNXP010000102.1:0-7068 GCA_964576955.1 uncultured Algimonas sp. | reverse complement strand
ATAAGCCTTCCGTATTCACATAGCCGCTGGCCGTGCCGCCATATGGAATAATGGTGCGCCCATCCCGCGCCAATGTCGCCAGCGTGCAGGGTTTCATATTGGCGTCAAATGTCTCTGTTTCCACGCGGCCATAGACCTTTGAGCGGTCGACCTTATTGATGGCCACGGTAAAGGCTTCATTGCCAAATATAAATTCTAACTTACGCGGCATTTCCCCTCACTCACATAATTTTCCTACCAGCCCCAAAGCTTGGGTAAAAGCGCTTTGCCCATCATACTCTGGGCGGCAGGACACGCCTTTATCGTCGATATAGGCATGGGCTGGGGGTTTACCTTGGCCGTCATGAACGTAAGCATAAGCCAGATTGTGACGGTCGAGCCAGGTTTCAATTTTGGCTTTCATTTCGTCCCGCTCTTTGCCCACGAGGTCAGCCATGCGCGAGGTCAGCACGATAATATCGGCATAGTCATTGATTTCGCGGGTAAACTCGACCGCGCCGTCAATGGGCGGGCCTATCTCTGTGCGCTTGCCTGATTTCACGCGTAGGGCGAGAACGCCGTCCAAATCAATACAGACTTTGGCGCGGCCCGTGCGTTTAAATTTTCGCTGATTGGCGGCAATGGAAATTTTGCTCATACGGCCACGGGTGAGCAGCTCGCTAATCGCAGGGTCATCCGCATCAATGCGCGGCGGCGGCGGACCGCCTCGCGCTTCGAGCATCACGTCAATCGCATTATGTCCCGTCAGCCAAGGATCATCGAGCCACTCATCCCCGCTCCACAGAGAACTATAATGATAGCGCGTATGATGAAGACCTGGCAGGCGAAACCAAGAGCCGAGACTATCTGCTTTGACTTTTTTAGGAAATGTTTCGGGCTCCTCGTCAAGCCCGTTTTCTTCCCATGTCTCAACAATAGCTTTGACCATGGCGTAAATATCAACCGTCGGCGCGGGGTCTTCAAACAAGACCCAAATATGATAACCACCTTGCGTATTTGTATCAAAGAGCATGGGATCATAGCCCTTTTGTTGCAGCTCTTTCCACCATTTCAGCGCGCAGTTCAGATTGCGGCGCTGATGATCTTCTGCATGGAGTTTTTGCTCATCATGCAGGTCTATATCGATACCGAACCAGCGAGAGGTCGTCTCTTTGGATTTTGCGTGAAGCCCAATGATTTGCGGCTTGCGGTGATGGCGGGAAGCAAAATGGCGGGTTAACTTATCGATGGTCACCATATCATCGCCGCGCATGTCCTTTTTCGGCAAGGTCATGGCTTTATAGGATTTGCCTTCGCGGCGACGCTCGGCAGGCGTGAGGACAGAATATTGCCCCCAGACATCTTTGCGGTTTATCAGCCGCTCCATGGCCCAATCGGCGAGCTCACCTGCCCGCTCCGCCCATTCTTCTCCAATAATTTCATGCGGCGTTGCCATGGGAACGGTCTTAGATGAGCGAAGTTAGAATTTCCAGCAAAGGCACGCAGTGGGATTGGCCAGGCTTCAGTTGAAGCCTTCTTAAAAACCGCGCCTATTTATGTCATCTTGCTCATTGAAAATTCTTATTCAAATAATAGAGCGGCAGTCCTGCGAGGATAAGAATGACGCCCCACGCCAAGATTTTAAGACCCGAACCGATCATGGCAATCGCGACATAGAGCACAGCTATCAGAGCAATAGCGGCCCAAAGATTAGAGGACTTTCGGGACATTTTAAATTCTGCAATGGCCGAAACCGCATAAGGTAAAAGTGTGCAAAGGGTCGACATTGAAATCATAAAGGTGAAGGCCGCAATCAAACCCTCTTGATAATTAAAAACCAATAAAATTGTCGCGATTGTGCAGGAGATAACCAAAGACCACACGGCGGAGCCGCCTTTATTTTTTCGCGCTAATATTTTTGGCGCGAGACCATCTATCGCAATAGCCATTGGCATTTGGCCGCCTAGAAAGACATTTCCGTTCAAAGACCCTGCGGTCGAAATTAAGGCGCCAAAAGCGATGAGCCCCGCCCCAATAGGACCAAGGCTCTTTGCGGCGTCCACAAAGGGGGCTTCTGATGTCTGTAAGATGTCCACGGGTACTAACATCATCACGGCGGCTGTTACCGCAATGTAAACAAAGGTCACCGTTAATGTCCCCGCTACAATCGCGCGGGGAATTGTCCGCTTGGGGTCAATCACATCCCCCGCTGCAACGGTGCTGGCCTCCAAGCCCACAAAGGCCCACATCGTCAACATGGCTGTTGCGGCGACCGCGCCAAAAATGGACTGTCCCTGAGGGTTAAAGGGCGGAATATTATCTGGCGTTCCGGCCGTTACGCCGAGAATAATGATGATGCCCAGAGGGAGAAGTTTAAGAATTGTCGTTAGCAATTGTATGAAAGCCCCCGACCCAACCCCTTTGATATTAAAGGCGGCAAAAGTCCAAATAACAATAGCGGCGGTTATCGCTTGTGATAAATTGCTCGCGCCAATCGCAGGGATAACTGCACTTAAATAGCCGACAAATGCGGTGCTGATCGCGGTAATCCCGAATATAATTGCGAGCCAATACCCCCAGGCAATTAAGAATCCCGGCAAGTCGCCGAATGCGTCCTGCGTATAGACGTAAAACCCGCCCGTGCGTTCGGTTCGGCTGGCAAGGCGGCCTAAAATAAGGGCAATAATAATGGCCGCCGAACTCGTGACGATCCATCCTAAAAAACTAATAGACCCGAAAGGTGCAAGGACGGTTGGGAGCAGGAAAACCCCAGAGCCGATCATCACGCCAACCGACATGGCCCAGGATTTCCAAAACCCTATTTTAGGTGTATGGACGTCGGCTAGGTTTTCATCTGAGGTCAAATTTTCTACCAATCTTTAAGGTGCCGACTCTCAATCCTTATGTGCCAACTGAATCGATTGCACGTACCAATTTAAAAAACTCTGCTGGAAGCTTTCCATATTTGATAAGCGCCCTGGCCTATAAAATTTTGAGTCCACGCCCTTTTGATTATTCGTAATTATCGTCTTATCGGCAATCGTGGTGACATCCCATAGCCAGGTTAATTCGGCGAGATTATAATCTTCTCCGTCTTCAGCCGCCGCGTCAACAAACCAAAAAATATCGCAAACGCACTCATCTTGTAACAGAGGTAGAAAGCGATATCCGACAACATGATCGTCATATATGAGGAAAAACATCACGGGCCCAATCATGAGCTCCGAGGCCCCGCCGTCATAATCTGTGAGCTGTCCTAAAAGCGGCGCGGCGGCTCCGCCGCCAAGGCTACCGCTTTTATTTCCTGGCAAAAGCGGATTACGATCATATTGATAACCTTCTTGGCCGGGGGCCGCGCGGTCATAATAGCAGTTATATTCGGTCATTTTAGGATTGCCTTTTTGCTTCACGCGAAACTCGGCTTTATCCTTTGCGAATGATTTTAAGTCCCCTGCCATAGCATGGATTTGCGCAAACTCTTTATGCGACGGCATGCAGTGATAACATTCTTGGTAATTTTCAACGGCCAGTTTCCAATTGGACGGAATGGCATAAGATTTCTGCTCGGCCAGTTTTAAATTATCAAAACCAAATAAATCTAATAGCGGGTCAAGGTCTCGCCTTAGATTGGAAAGGGAGAGCGGGTTTTCGGCTAGGCTGATAAAAATCAGCCCCCCAATTAGCTCGACATGTACAGCGTGAAGACCATTTTTCTCTGGCCTAAAATCTTCAGGCATTTCGCGGGCCGCAACTAAATGACCGTCCAAATCATAGCTCCACGCATGATAAGGACAGGTGAAGAGTTTTTTTGAGCCTTGTTTTTCGAGACAGAGTTGAGAACCTCTATGGCGACAAATATTTACATGCGCTTTTACATCACCCGATGTCGTTCGGACTATAATAATCGACTCAACATCAACCTCCACTGTGAAGAAGTCTCCCGCCTTTGGTATTTGAGATATATGGCCCGCAAACACCCAATGCTTATGAAATATATTGGCCATCTCCGCCTTATATATCTCCGCATTTTTGTAGAAGTTTTGACTCAGGGAATAGCCGGATTGGTAGTCTTTTATTGTCATACTCGTCCCAACCTCCATTCTACGGCTTGACATAAATTGCATGGCTGTTCACTCCAAACAACTAGAAGCTTGAAAGACCGCAGGAAATTAATGCTGGATGTTATTGTAATTGGCGGCGGTCACAACGGCCTCGTTTGCGCAAATTACCTCGCAATGGCAGGTAAAAAAGTCCGAGTCTTAGAGCGCAGACATGTCGTTGGCGGCGCGGCGGTGACTGAAGAATTTCATCCCGGTTTTAGAAATTCCGTCGCCTCCTATACGGTCAGTCTTTTAAATCCAAAAATTATCAGAGACCTAAAACTTCATGATAACGGCCTCAAAATTGTCCACCGGAATGTCAATAATCTCTGGCCTCACCCCGACGGAAATTTCCTCGCCTTTGTCTTAGGTGAGGAGAATTTGAGAGATGAAATCGCCCAGTTCTCAGAAAATGACGCACATGCCCTGAGCCGATATTTTCGCGATACGGGCATGGTCGCAGATCTCATTCGAGATTTTTTACTTGAGACCCCGCCCAATATCGGAAGCGGTTTCAAGGATATTTTCAAGACCGTGAAGTTTGGCAACCGATTGCGCAAACTCTCTCTCGAAGATCAACGCATTGTCATGGATGTTTTCACCAAAAGTGTGTCTGATTTTTTAGACCTTTATTTTGAAAATGACTATGTCAAAGGTGCCTTCGCCTTCGATGGGATTGTCGGGAACTATGCCGACACCGAAACCCCCGGATCAGCCTATGTCTTGATGCATCATGCCTTTGGCGAGGTTAATGGCACCAAGGGCATATGGGGTCATGCCATTGGCGGCATGGGCGCCATTACGCAAGCCATGGCGACATCCGCGCAAGCAAAAGGCGTTGAGATACAAACCGACGCAGCTGTGAAAAAACTCTTGGTGAAAAATGGCCAAGCTTACGGCGTAGAGTTAGAGAATGGCGATGTCGTTGAAGCCAAAGTCATAGCCTCAAATCTCAATCCCAGTCTTTTATATAACCACCTCGTTGATGCGCAGGATATGCCCGCTGATTTTGCCCGCCGCATGAAACATTATAAGAATGGCTCGGGGACATTTCGGATGAATGTTGCGCTAAGCAAGCTCCCCGAGTTTACCTGTTTACAACAGCAAGACAGAGCCACCCTAGAACATCTGACGGGTGGCATCGTCATCGCGCCAACCTGTGATTATATTGATCAGGCCTACCGAGATTCCAAACAATTCGGATGGTCAAAAGCTCCGATTGTCGAGATGTTAATTCCGTCGACGCTCGACAACACTTTAGCGCCCGAAGGCCAACATGTGGCCAGCCTATTCTGTCAACAATTTGATCCTGATACGGATTGGGACAGCTACAGAGACGCCGCCGCTGACCTCATCATTGAGACCGTCGATAAATATGCGCCCGGTTTCAAAAAATCTGTCATTGGCCGACAAGTCTTAAGCCCGCTGGATTTGGAACGTGTCTTTGGCCTGACAAAAGGGGATATTATGCATGGCCATATGAGCCTGGACCAGATGTTTAGCTCCCGCCCCCTCTTGGGCCATGGAAATTATCGCTCCCCTATAAAGGGACTTTATCTTTGCGGTGCAGGGACTCATCCCGGCGGCGGCGTAACGGGAGCGCCGGGACATAATGCGGCGCATGAAATCTTGAAAGATATCTAAGACACCAAGAGGTGTTTTACAAAGCGCCCATCAGCCCGAGAATTTGTAACCGCGCGACGCCTTCTGCATTATCAGCCTGAATGATATTGAGCTCTGCATCTAGGAGCGTCTGCTCGACAGACAAAACATCTAAGGACGTTGCCACGCCTGCTTGTCGCTGCGAAACAATAGCTTCATAGGCTTTTTCGGCTGCCGTTTTTTGTGCCAAATTCAGGCTCTGGCTTTGCTTGGCCGCGCTTACGGCCGCCCATAATTGCTCCAGACGTTCCGTGATATCTTCTTGGATTGCGCGCGTCTCCAAAGCCGAACGAGATTGCGCCAAAGCAGCTTCCCGAACGCGCGATTTATTTTCTCCGCCCGATAAAATTGGGACACTTAGATTGAGTAAAAGTTCTGCGGCAGAGGCTCTGCGAATTGTATCAGATTGTCCTTCAGATGCGCGTAGACCACCTTGCAATGATAAACTTGGACGCCCAAGTGATTTTGCGACTTTAATATTGTGATAGGCGGCTTCGGATTGAGACCTCATAGCTTGTAATTGGGAATTATTTCTAAAGGCCGTTTCTTTCGCAGTTTGCAAAGAGGCGGGAAGCGCAAATTCCTGAACAGGCGAGAGCGCGGGGGCTGGAAAACCTGTGAGCTTTTTATAGCGGCTCTCACTTGAGGACAAATTTGATTGCGCCTGTTTTAAGCTCGCTTGAATAGAGGCCAAACGCGCATCGACAAGGGCCTGATCCGTGACCGTATTTTCACCAGCGTTAAGCAGGGCCTGTACAGTCTCTTTCTGACTTTGTAACAAAGCTACATTACGCGTGTAAACTTCAATCAAAGCACGGTCACGCAGCACATCCATATGCGCAATACCTGCTTGTTCCGAGATATTACTCTGAACGAGGTCGTAATTTGCCTTGGCCGTTTCTACATCGACCTTAGCGACGTCTTTTTGCGCATTAATGCGCCCGCCTTGATAAAGCGGCAATGATAGATTTACACCTGCCGCGCGGGGCACACGAAAATCCGAATCTGTGCGGTCAACAACCCTGAAATCAATTTCATTTTGGCTGGCCCCAACAGTGCCTTCCAAATTAAGTCTTAATCGGCCTTGTGCTTTGGCTTGTTCTAATTGTTCTTCCGCCTCTTGGATTTTAATATCTTCAATCGCTAATCTGGAAGATGACTGCACAGCCGTGCTCAAGGATTGACCGAGCGGCGTAGCCGCCCCTTGATAGGCAGGCTGAAATTCTGTCTGCGCCGCTGGTAAAGATTGTGCGGTTGAGCTTGCTCTTGGCGCCACATAGTTTTGGGCATTCGGAATTTGGTGGCCCTGAACTACGGGATGCTGAAC
>CAZNXP010000101.1:0-7078 GCA_964576955.1 uncultured Algimonas sp. | reverse complement strand
ATTATGACGCGATGAAAATGCTCAATGAAGGCGTGCAAATGCGCTCTGATTGGACCCTGCCAATATGTACGGGCCGCGAGCGGCTCAAAAAAGGCGACGGCAAGAAAGCCCATCCGACGCAAAAACCAGAAAGCCTCCTGCATCGCGTAATCCTTGCGACGACGAACCCAGGCGATGTGATTGTCGACCCCTTCTTTGGAACAGGCACAACAGGCGCGGTTGCGAAGAAATTGGGCCGCAAATTCATCGGTTTTGAACGCGAAGAAGACTATATCATCCATGCCAGCCGCCGAATCGCTGGGATTGAAGAAGGCGCTACTATTGCCGTCACAAAGTCTAAGCGATCGGAGCCAAAAGTGCCTTTTGGCAACCTTGTCGAGCGAGGTCTCGTAAAAATCGGGACAAAAGTCTTTTCTAAAAACGGTATTCTCTCCGCAACAGTGCGGGCAGATGGCAGCCTAGAATCAGGCAAACAAAGCGGGTCCATACATAAACTTGGGGCCTTGTTGACAGGCGCACCCTCTTGTAATGGTTGGACTTTTTGGCATTTGCAAGGTCCAAGCGGCCTACAGCCTATCGATACAATCCGCGCTGTTGTTCGCGCAGAAATGGCTGAATCCGCCTCTGCTTGAAAAATTTGGACGTAACAGACAAAATTCTGTTCATCTTGCGTTTATCTTTGTTTAACCATAGCACTGTCTCAGGCCCGAGCAGACGCGCGGGATTCAATACTACTGGGGAACCTTGGAGAGCAAAATGAGCAAACGTGACGAACTAATCGAAAAATATGCTGGTGACTTGAAAAATAAACTCGGCGTAACGCCAGACATGGACCTATTGCGTAAGGTCACAATTGGATGCGGACCATCCATCTATAACCGCGATTCTTCAACAGTTTCTGGGTCTGACCAATCAGAGCTAGACACCGTTAAGAACAATTTCCTCATCAAGAAGCACGGTCTTTCTGCAAGTCAAGACCTTGATGGCGCTATCGCAAGCGTTATGGACAAATATGGTAAGTCAGAGCGCAATAAATTCCGCGCTGTTGTCTATTACATGCTAACAAAGCACTTCGGCCTTGAAGGTAACTATAAGTAAGCCAGCCGATATTCTGATTTTAAACCGGGCCTTCGGGTCCGGTTTTTTTATGCGCGCAGGTCACAATTTTCTGAAAGACCGTCGGCATACCAGACACATCCTTTATCCATTGCCCCTTTATTCTCTCATCAATCTCGGCAACAAAGACTTCGAGCCGCAATTCAAAATGGGTGAAGACATGTTTGATGCTGCCAGCCTTTTCCCAATTGCGTTTCATCGGCGCCGCGCTGTGATCCGCCGGGACCTCGCCCCACGCACTTGTCGGAACACCTAGCATGCCGCCGAGCAATCCTGCATCGGGGCGCTGTTCGGCTAAAATCGCCTCGCCGCAACGGAGCACATAAGCATACCCATGCCGAATAGGCACCCGCTTCTTTTTCACTTTCTTTGGGTAGAGAATTTCCTCCCCAGCTGCATGGGCGGCGCACCATTTCGCCCATGGACATAGCGAGCAATTTGGGTTTTTCTGTGAGCAAAGCCCTGCGCCGAGGTCCATCAGGGCCTGACCATAATCGCCGGGACGGTCGGCGCGCACCAAAGTTCCCGCTAATGCCCGCAGGCCCTTGCGGCCTTTTGGTAGGGGGTCATCATAGGCAAATATGCGCGAGATCACCCGCTCGACATTGCCGTCGACAATATTGGTCGCTTCATCCGCGCAAATCGCCGCTATGGTGGCAGCCGTATAAGGACCAATACCGGGCAAGCCTAAGAGCGTCTTTTCGTCTGTCGGAAAAACCCCGCCAAATTCATCACGTACAACACCTGCGCATTTATGCAGATTTCGCGCCCGCGCATAATATCCCAATCCCGCCCACATAGAGAGCACGACATCACGCTGCGCATTGGCAAGATCAGTCACTGACGGAAAGGCCGCGAGGAATTTTTCCCAATAAGGCGCGGCGTGGGCGAGCGTCGTTTGCTGGCTCATGACCTCGGATAGCCAAATCGCATAAGGGTCCGCCCTAATTCCCTTGGCGCGGTCTTCTGGCCGGACCCGCCACGGCAGGCTTCGGCCTTGCTCATCATACCAGAGCAGCAAAGCCGCACGCATATCTAAAATGTGATGCATAAATCCGCTCTGTCCGCTTTACGCCTACATCGCAATAGGCGAGACAGAAGAAGATGTCAGACCAAAAGCGACATAATGGCCACGTGCTAAGCCAATGGGTCGAATCCCAGCGGGGTCGCCCGCAATTTCGGGCTGCCCCTAGCGCTGGCCTATCCGTCTCCAAAGTCATGCGCCCGTTAGCCCGCAAACATGGCGGGGGAAGCTCCGCTATAGCGCTTGAGAAAATTTGGCCTGAAATCATGGGACCGCGCTGGTCTAAAATCTCTTCACCTGTGCGATTCGTAGGCGGCGGCGACGGCCGTACCCTGATTATTTCTGCGCCTGGACCTGCTGCGTCTTTGATTTTGGCCCAATCTGGCCCAATTTTGCAGCGACTGAACGCCCATTTAGGTAACAGTCATGTTCGCCGTATTAAGGTCGTACAATCGCGCATGATAAAACCTGCGAGATCACAAACCCAAAAGGGCCTTGCCCCGCGTCAGGAAACTGAATTGAAGGAAGGTCTTTCCAATATAAAAAGTGAGCGGCTCAAGGGGGCCCTTGAAAAAATGGGGCGGCAAGTAATAGCCAAAGGGACTAAATAAATGAATTTACGGACTATGATTGCCACCCTCGCCGGATTCCTATGCGCAGTCTCCCTACCTGTCGCATCTTTCGCGCAAGACGCCGAGAGCCCGCCCGCACATGTCACGGATTATATATATGTTGAGGCGCCAGACGATCATGTCTTGGGCAGTGAAAGTGCCGCTCTGACACTCATGATTTGGGCGTCAGTGACCTGTCCGCATTGTTCACATTGGTTCACGAATGAATGGCCCGTCATAAAAACCGATTTGGTAGAAACAGGTAAACTCCGCATTGTCTTTCGCGAATTTCCGACCGCACCAGGTTCATTATCTATGGCGGGGTTCAGCCTCGCAGCCTGCGCACCGACAGAGGATTATTTCTCAATTATTGAATATCAAATGGAAGAACAGGCCAATATTCTTGAGGCCGCCCGCGAAGGCCGCGCGGCCGAAGCCTATGGAAAAATAGCGAGATTGGCAGGAATGACGACAAATGAAGCTATGACGAGCTGCCTTAGAAATCCAGATATCACAGCGAATATTATTGATAATGCCGACCGCGCTAAACTGGCAGAAATCAAAGGAGTTCCCGGATTTTTAATCAATGGGCAGCGCTATAAAGGTCCCTCTGACGCAAAAAGCCTCATTAAACTTATCAATGAAATGGATGAAAAAGGCCTTTCAACCATTCCATAGAGACGCCAAGTCTTTAATAGAAGCCTAGACAATCACAAGTAATCAGGACTCGATTTAAAATCGAGCTTTCTATAAGCTATCCATAGGCCTTTTCAGCTCACCCCTTGCTTATTCCCTGTAAATCTCAAGGATTGTTCCATGACTTCAATTGATTCGTTTTCCAGACGCTTTGTCCTTTTTCTGGCTGGTACAGCCTTGGCCCTTTCTGCCTGTAGCGGCGGCGGAGATGCAGGCACATCAACCACTGCCAGCGGCGGCGGCGAATATACGGTGGCGGATGATTACATATTGGGCAATGCAAATGCGCCAGTGACCCTTGTCGAATATGCTTCCGTCTCTTGCGGAGCCTGCGCATATTGGCATCAAAATGTCTATCCAGAGGTTAAGTCTCAATATATTGATACAGGCAAAGTCAAATATGTGTTCCGTCCCTTCCCAGCCGGCAATCAGCAAATGGCACAAGCGGGGCATAAACTCGCCCTCTGTGTGGACCGGACAAAATTCTATAAAAACGTCAAGCTTCAATTTGATCGTCAATCACAAATTGGGGAAATGGGCCGCAGGCCAAATGGATTACGCCAAGCTTATATCAGCCTTGCGAAAGCCTCTGGACTATCCGAAGAGCAATTCATCTCCTGTATGAGCGATGCGGAAGTAGCAGACCGCTATGATGCATTTGTCGAACTTGGTACAGACCAAGGTGTGAACGCCACACCCACTGTTTTCATCAATGGCAAGCGCACAGATAGTGATTTTGAGTCTATTCAAGCCGCAATCGCGCCAATCTTGGGTGAACCTATTCCTGAGAAAGCCGCAGCCGAGTAAACCATGGGGTCGCTCGTCTTCAATTCTATCAAGCTGACGGGCTTTAAATCATTCGTCGAGCCGACTGAGTTTCTCATTGAACCTGGCCTCACGGGTATTGTTGGACCAAATGGCTGCGGTAAATCCAACCTATTAGAAGCTATCCGCTGGGTTATGGGGGCCAATTCCGCAAAAGCTATGCGCGGCGCGGCGATGGAAGATGTCATCTTCAACGGAACGAAAACACGTCCGGGCCGGAACCAAGCTCATGTGACACTGACCGTTGATAATTCGGCGCGCATTGCACCGCCCGCCTTTAATGATGACGATACGCTTGAAATCATGCGGATTATCGAAAAATCCAAAGGCTCTAAATATAAAATCAATGGCAAAACAGTCCGCGCCAAAGATGTGCAGCTTCTCTTTGCCGATGCGAGTACGGGCGCGAACTCACCTGCCCTTGTTCGCCAAGGCCAAATCTCAGAACTCATCGCGGCAAAGCCAAGTAACCGCCGCCGTATCCTAGAAGAAGCAGCCGGAATTTCCGGCCTTCATTCACGCCGCCACGAAGCAGAACTTCGTCTGCGCGCAGCCGAAAATAATCTTAACCGTTTGGAAGATATTGTCGGGCAGATAGAAAGCCAATTACTGTCTCTGCGCCGCCAATCACGGCAGGCCGCCCGATACAAAAGGCTGGCGGGTGAAATCCACGAATATAAAGCTCTGCTTTGGCTGAAACGCTGGCAAGCCGCGCTTGACACATTGGAAAGCGCGCAGACGGATTTGCGCGAGCGCGAAAAGGCCGTTGGCGACACGCAAATCAAAGCCTCAGAATCCATGCGCCACGCCGATGAATTATCAGGGCTGCTAGAGCCCAAACGCGAAGAACAATTAATCGCGGCGGCCCTAATGGCGCGGCTCAACGCTGCCAAAGATGCGCTAGAGCAAGATGAGGAAAGCGCCAAAACCGAAGTCCGTAAATTAGAAGCGCAACTCGTCGATATTGCCTCTGACTTAGTGCATGAACGCGACGTTGTGAGAGATGCCGCAAATGCAGAAACACGTTTGGCGGCTGAACATGCAGAACTCTCCGCGCTGAAGGATATTTCAGCGGCATTAGACGCCGCCGCAGATGCGGCCTCCGAAGCGCTGAAAGCCCGCAATGCTTTGGACGCTGAATTTAATGAGCTGACGCGCAAAACGGCAGACCAAGCGGCGCGGCGCGATTCGGCCGAACGGGAGCTCACGCAAACACAACAGAGACGTAGCCGTATCCGTGTCGAGCTAGAACAAACCCAAGAAAAATTAGGCGGACTAGATACGGAGAGTTTCGGGAATGCGAACCTATTTTCCTCTGCCGCATCAGAAGCGCTAACAGCGCTAGAAACAGCAAGAACCGAAGAGCAGCGCCTTACCGCAGACCGCACCCAATCTGAGGACGCGGACCGCAAAGCGCGAGAAGACCTCGCCGCCGCGCGTCAAGCCGCGCAAAAGCTTACGGCTGAAAAATCGGCCTTAGAGAATGTATTACGCCGCTCTGCTTCTGCCGATTGGACGCCTGCACTAGATAGTGTCCAAGCCAAAGCTGGATATGAGCAAGCCCTCGCGGCCGTATTAGGTGAAGATTTGGAAGCCGCGATTGGCGGGGCCGCTGGCCTGCGTTGGGACGGCGCGGATGTGCCCGCCCAAGACCTGCCGAGCGGTGTTGACCCTATCACCGATTTCATCACAGCACCGCGCGAGTTACAGGCACGCCTGTCACAAATTGGCGTTGCTGCGGCGGGCGAGATTGAAGCCAAGGCCAAATCTCTAAAACCTGGTCAGCGCCTCGTTAGCCCGCGCGGAGATGTGGTGCGCTGGGACGGCTTTATGATTGCCGCAGGCGTCGAAACCTCTGCCGCGATTAAGCTGAAACAACAAAACCGCGTCAAAGAGCTAGCGCAAAAAATTGAAGCTGAAGAGGCCAAAGTTACTGCCGCGACAACTGCTTTTGAAACTGCCCGCGAAGCCCGACAAAATGCGGAAACTGCGGCGCGCAATGCCCGTAAAGCTCTGCCTGATTTGGAACGCGCGGACCGCGCGGCCCAAGCTGCAATGGCGCAATATGAAACTGAAATTGCTCGTGCCTCTGCACAGAAAACAAGTCTCGAAGACCGAGTTGCGCGGCTATCAGCTGAGGCCGCCGAGCTGGAAAAAAATGTGGCGGCTGCCGAAGAAAACCTCGCCGCGCATTCAGGCGGCGAAGACCTCTCGGCCCAAAGCGACATCCTGTCAGAACAACTGCGAGCAGCGCGGGACACTGCGGATGAGGCAAGCGCGCAATATCGTAGTCTTAAGAATGAAAGTGAAGCCCGCGCCGCACGATTGAGCGCGGTAGAAGCCGAACGGGAAAATTGGGCACGCCGGTCCGAAAATGCGGGCAAGCGCGTGACAACTCTAGAAAACCGTGAGTCGGCCGTCAAAATGTCACTCGCCGCGGCGACGGAAGGCCCAGATCAATTTGCCGAGCGCCGGACCAAACTTTTCGCAGAATTAGCGATAGCTGAAACCCGAAGAACGGCTGCAGCAGATGCCCTCAGCGCGTCTGAAAAAGAAACACAAGACGCTGTACAACTCGCCCGCGAGTCTGAAACCGCAGCAGGCGCAGCGCGCGAAGCCCGCGCCGCTTCGGAAGCCCGCCTCATCGCCGCGCAAGACCGCATTGGCGAGACCAAATCCCGCGTCAATGAAACCCTCAGCTGTGAGCCCTCAGAACTGAAATCTCATCTCGGCGAGATGGACCCAGAATCCAATTTGTCCGAAAATGACATTGAACGAAAATTGGAACGCCTCAATAAAGAACGCG